>NZ_JAHRFC010000054.1:0-35271 GCF_020883015.1 Microcoleus sp. CAWBG640 | reverse complement strand
TCGCCGCGAGTTAATTGAAGTTTTAGTTAACTACAGCGCTGTTCAAGATTTTGAGGCTCGACTGGTGTTTGATGCTCACTATCGACATACTCCCAGCGTCAAAGAAATTATTACAAAACATTTATCCGTGCACTACACTGACTTCGGTCAGACAGCAGATACTTATATTGAAAAATCTTGTGCTAGTTTGCGCTATGAATTGCGATCGCGATCGGGAAAAGGTCGCATGATTGTCGCCACATCAGACCGAGCGCAGCAATTGACCGTCGTCGGCTACGGTGCCGAATGGATGTCTGCCGAGCAACTTGCAGCCGACATCGAATCCACAGCCCGCCGCTGCGAGCGCCTGCACAAATCTCGCAAACAAACTTCTAGTCGCTTTCTTGCGAGTTCTCTCGATCCAGAATCCCAACAGCGGCTGGCTAAACTGAGAATGGGATTGCCCTAACTCCTGAAACCCGCTTGTGGTATGAATTGAAAAAAAGTTTGTCAAAGGCCTTGCCAAATTCACGATGTTGGTATTACTATTAGTAAATGTGGCAAGCAAAAAGCACCAATCCTCGGTAGCTCAGTGGCAGAGCGGTCGGCTGTTAACCGATTGGTCGTAGGTTCAAATCCTACCCGGGGAGTTAGTAAAAATCAGAAGTTGGAATTTTCCAGCTTCTGATTTTTTGTGTTTCAACCCATTTGCACCTAAATTGATTAGAGATCTCCCATAATTCTTGTGGAACAGGCATCGGGCCTGTTCTTGAATATCTTTTTGGGAGATGTCTATTAAACATCCCGTTCTGTGCGTACCCATTTGGTTTGCCGTTTCAGCAGAAAACCGAAATACAGAGGTATTTTCCAGAGGATGTAAAAGGGTACGGATAACAGAGTGGAACCGGAAATATCGGCACGCCCAAATTTAGCCCAAGCGCCGATAATTGAAACAAAAATTAACAATCCTTGTATTGCTAACAGGATGGCTGGAATTGGGGATGTTCCCAAGGTTGTTGCTAGTAATGAGGCTGCAAAAGCTGCTAGCCACAGGGCGACTAAAAGAGACAGGGGAGGGACTGATAAGTCGAGGGCGATCGCCAATAAGTCAAATCTTTTTTGCTGTAGGGATGCTGCTGCGAGGCGGGGGGTTTGGGTTAACAAAGTCTGTATGTGACCGTGTTCCCATCGGGTTCTTTGACTTGTCGCTGCTTGCTGCTGCTGGGGTAAACAACCGGTGACTCTGGCTGCGGGACAAAACATGGTTGGATGTCCGGCGATCGCCAAATCCAAACTCATCTGCATATCTTCAACAATATTACCGCTGGCTAGGGAAACCGATCGAATTATCGACCAGGGAAAAGCCATGCCTGTTCCTGTTAGTAATGATGGGAATCCTAACTGTTTTAATCCGCTTGGTCTGACTAAGTTTTTGACTAGAAATGCTAAGGCAGAAATGGAATCTTTGGGAGTAGGATTTGGTGGCTGTTCCATGAGATAAGTTGCTTGGACTGGCCGTGTTGAAGCAACTGCAATTCTGGCTAATTTATCGATAGCGTCTGGTTGACAAATACAGTCTGCATCCACCATGATTACTACTTCTGGCGGGTCGGAGGCGATCGACTCTAAGCCGAAGTCTAGGGCGTATCCTTTGCCTTTGCGTTCCGTGTCTTGGCGTTCTAGGGCCGTTGCGCCGCAGTTACGGGCGATGTTTGCTGTTTCGTCGGTGCAGTTGTCTGCAATCACTAATAGGCGATCGTCCGGTGTTAATTGTGGCAATATTGTGGATATTGTGGCTGCAATGCCCGCTGCTTCGTTGTAAGCTGGAATTAAAACGGCTACTTTCGGACGGGGAGATTTAGTATCGGCGGTGGATTGGCTAGCTGAAAATAAAGATGCTGTGCATTCTAGAAATAGAACTGCAACGGGAATCAGGAGAATTAGCGCGATCGCCCATAACAGGATATCAATAAATAGGAACACTAGCTGACTATTTTCCACGCTCTAGTACCTTATTTTAATTTGGCCAATCCTAGTCTAACCTAAAATTCAGACACCGAGAAGCCCAACTTTTAGAAAAAGTCGGGCTTCTCAATTTCTAGGTTTTATATTGTTAAAATCAGAACTCACTGAGTATTTTTGATGATGTTAGGCTGCATCACGGATGGGAACACCTTCATAGTTACTATTGCTTAATTGTGCCACTGGCATCAATTCTCTCACATATTTTGACACCGATCGCAAATAGTGTACCTCCGATTCCAGAGAATCAAGTGCAGCCAAACTATTCACTAATTCATGAAAATCATCAGCGCTAATTCCCGATTTTTGCAACACTTCTGCATCGACTCTGCCGTAAATCCCTTGCAGCAGTAGTTCGATAATCTCGCTATAGCTAGAGATGTCTGTTCCGTAACCTTGCAATTTCTTCGGATTAATTCCCCAATGCAAAATTCTCAATAAATTTGGGGCGGAACTCCATGCAAAAGAGGAAGCAATTACTTCTTTTTCTGCTGATACCAGAACTTCTTTAATTTGTGATTCTGGGAAATCAGAAGCGTTGATAAAGCTTTCCAAGTGAGACACTTGTCTATCAAACACCCGGAAAGAAAAAGGAGCCAACTCTGCACTCACGATATCGCCCGAATCATCAATAATTCTAAAAGGGTCTTCCAGAACATTAATTAAGAGGTGAATGTCTCTAGGTTTGCTCCAGTCAAATTGTCCCATAAAAAATGGTTCTTCATAGCCTGGTAAAAGTCCTTGAAAATAAATCGGCAGATTTTTACCTGACTGAACAATTTTATAGAGAGCTACTTCCAAAGTTTCTGTGGGCCATCCGAGATTTCGCACCGTCAGAAATTTCAGTTTTCCGGGAACAGATAAAACCAGTGCGTTCAGCAATAAATGCACGGCTTCCAGAACATTTTGAGCGGTGACGTAGCGGTGGGGAGCGTGAACGTTGACAATTTTTCCTTGGTCTACTTTCTTGGACATTTGTTCGCAGAACAAGCTGTTTTCCAGCATATGAGTAAAGCGAACCATCCCGTAGGTGACTTTTCCTGATTGAGCTGCTCTGGCAAATTGCCATTCAGCAAATTTTTTAGAAGCTGCATAAACTTCCGTGGTAAAATACCGAGATGCTTTTCCAGTGGAAGAAAAAATGCACTGTTCCACACCGTATTCTTCCGAGAGTTCGATGACGTGCTTGGTTCCTAAAATACTGGTTGTCACTGTTTCTCGGATTTGAATTTCAGCTAGCCCTGGGGAGCGTTGAGCTGCTAGGTGAAAAACAATTTCTGGCTTGTGGACTTCAAATATCTGTTTAAGGGCTCCAAAGTTGCGAATGTCGGTAGCATAGAAGGTAACAGCACCTTCTTGTTGACAAAGGGAAAGAGTTTCTAAGGGGTTTTGACATCGGGCTTTGTCTACGCAAATGATTTGATTTGCACCTAAATACAGCAGTTTTTCGATTAAGTAATTGCCGACGCATCCTTCGCCACCGGTGACGAGGATGGTTTTTCCTTGGATTTTGTTGCTGACTGCGGTGGCGTACAGGTGTACTTCGCGATCGCGCACGTCCTCAAAAGGTTCGCTTTCTAATTGTCCGTCTGCTTTGTAGGCCGAGATTAACTGTGCGGTCAAAGTTTGTAAAGCAGCTATAGTTTCAGGAGCTTGCGGTTCCAAGGAGCCTGGGGGAACTAACTTTTGGATGCGATCGATTATTTCTGCTTTACTTGGACATTCCAATACTTCTGAGGGGTTAGATGCACTCTTCACTTGTTTGGCTCCTTTGATTTTTCAAAATATACTCGTTCTAACTAACACTGGTTTAACAGCCCAAATAACTCGGACTAAAAATACCTGTTTTTTTTTATCCACTGGTTAATAGAACTCCCTAAAAACCTGCTGCGACACAGATTATTCTATTCATCCTGTTTGTAGCTTGACTAAGGGTTTTGGTTGACTGGTTAATTTGGGCATATTCTAAATTTAAAGTTTTTATCAAAAAATATTATTATTACAATTGCCACTATTGTAAACTGAACTTCCTAGGTCTTGGCAATAGTCACAACACATCTTTATCATTTCTTTGCAATCATCTCAGGGTTTTTCCCTATTTTTAAAGTTTATGTAAAGCACGGTGTTTGTTAAAGAAATTTAATATTAAATTTCTTTAACATTTAGTAAAAAAAGGGTAAAGTCCCATATACTCTTACCCTTCTGAGATGTGCTGCTACTTAGCACGAACGCCGCGTTCTTTTTTGCTACCTTTAAAGCCACGAGCATCCGCAGCATCATAGCCTCCTGTCCGCAAGCGACGGTCTAAATCGGTCGCTTCAGGAGAAGCTTTATTTGCTTCTTCTATCGTCACTCTGCCCTCAATTACAAGGTTATAAAGAGCCTGATTGATAATCTGCATTCCTTCATAAGTATCAGTTTCCATCAACCGGAAAGCCTCGTCATCAGCACCTTTCATTAAGTAATCGTGCATAGCAGGGGTATTCACCAAAATGTCGTGAACTGCGACGCGACGATTGTCAACGGTTGGTAACAAAAGTTGAGCAATTACTGCTACCAACGAGTCGCAGATTTGAATCCGCATGGCCTGCTGTTCTTCTGGGGGATACATATTCAACAAGCGGTTGATAGCGTTAATGGCGCTGCGAGTGTGGAGAGTACCCAAGACTAAGTGACCTGTTTGAGCTGCTTGCAAAGCTGTATTGATGGTAATACGATCGCGCATTTCCCCAATCAGAATCACATCTGGATCTTCCCGCAACACAGCCCGCAACGCCTGCTGAAACTCGTGGGTGTGCAAGCCCACTTCCCGCTGGCTGACTAAACATTTCTTGGAAGGGTGAATGAATTCGATCGGGTCTTCAATGGTAACTACGTGTTTTTGCTCCATCTGGTTCAGGTGGTCGATCATCGCAGCCACGGTGGTCGATTTTCCCGAACCGGTCGGTCCGGTAACTAATATTAACCCTTGCGATCGCAGGATAATGCTTTTGAGAACTTCTGGCAATCTCATCGCGTCGATACTCGGTATTTGCAGATCGATCAAACGCAATACTATAGCACCGCCACTGAGGGAATCAAAACAGTTTACCCGACACCGCACAAAACCAGGATAGAAAATTGCTGCATCTAATTCTTTGCTATCTGCGAACTGTTTGCGCTGTTGGGGAGAAAGAATTTCTGCTAAGTAATGTTCAAAAATTTCTGGAGTTACTTTGACGTGGCTCATAGCTACTTGCATCGTGCCCCGAATCCGAAATCTTGGCACTTGACCGACTCGAATGTGAATGTCGGAAGCCCCAGCGGCATGGGCATCTCTGACCATTTGCTCGATCGTACTGAGGGGAACTTCTGGCTGTCGCGGGACTGCCGCAGCCGGAGGCGCAGGAGGGGCTGCTAAGGGCGGTGGCGGTGGCGGTGTGCGGCGTGCTTGAACCTCTGGTCTAACGGGTGTAGGATTATCTAATGGGTTCATTTTTTGGTCTCCATTGAATGTAGATTTTTTGCTAAAAAATGGCTGACTTCTAATCTAATCGCTAATATCTAATTCGCTGCTAAGTTATTAGAAGATTTTACAATTAGCTTTTGAGGACTTGGCGAGATTCCTCAGTGACTAGACCGGGCTCAAAAAGTTGGTCAGTCAAGAGGCTAAATCCGATCTTCTTGCTAGTTTGAGTGCGATTGATTAACCATTCCTCACCCTTGAAAGTGCTATGAACATCGGTCTAAAAATTGCCAACTGGCTCGAAAGTCGCGCTGCAACACCGTCTTACGGTGCTTGGGTGCTGATCGGGTTGACTGTTTTCTTTTTTGGCTCTGCTACTAATACAATGGCTGGGTGGCTTTACGTACTCAGCGGTGGGAGTTTGGCGCTGTTGGGAATTGCGGCTTTTTTATCTACGAGATCGCTCCGTGCTTTGGAAGTCCGCCGTCGCGCGATCGAACCTGTGAGTGTGGGCGATAAAATTACGATCGAACTTGAAATCGAAAATTGCTCCGACCAACCTCAAACCCTGTTGCAAGTCATAGATGTCTTGCCCTTTGTACTCACAGAGCCCGTAGTTCGCCCCCTTGAGGCGATCGCACCCAAAAGTATTTACAGGGATACATACTATGTGGAAGCGCAGCAGCGGGGTGTCTATCGCTGGTTAGAGGTGCACTTGAGGACAGCAGCACCTTTGGGGTTGTTTTGGTGTCGGCGCAGTCGCCCGGTTCCGGCGAAGGCGGTGGTTTATCCCCAGGTTTTACCCTTGAGCACTTGTCCTTTGATCGATCGCATCGGTCAAGAAGATAGTCCGCAATTGTACGATCGTAGCCGATCGCAAAATGCTACAGAAGGACTCACCCGTAACCTCAGACCCTACCGACACGGAGACCCCACCAGACTGATTCATTGGCGCACCAGCGCCCGCCACGGGGAATTGCGGGTGCGGGAGTTGGAAGTTGCAGCCGGTGGTCAAGAAATTATGATTGCTCTCGACAGCGGTGCCACCTGGGAACCAAAGGAATTTGAACGAGCCGTGACAGTCGCTGCGTCCCTTTACTTCTATGCTAGCAAGCGCTTGTTAAACGTCAAACTTTGGACAACCGGAACTGGAATCGTATCGGGGAACCGGGTAGTTTTGGAAACTTTAGCAGCAGTTAATGCAGCGGAAGATGTTGTGCAAAACAGACCTAAACTGCCGCTAATTTGGCTGACTCAAAATTCTGCAAGTTTAAGCACTCTTACCCAAGGTAGTCGTTGGGTACTCTGGCCCAGACCTAGTACGGAAATCGGCGAAAAAATATTAGTAAAAAATGATTTTCCTGGTCTCGAAATTCGGTCCGATCGACCTTTACAAATCCAGTTACAATCACCTTTAGAAAGAGCGATGAATTAGTGAACAAACCTGACGGTCAACTGAGTACATTTAGACCGCAGGCTTCTTTTTCCTTTTTTGCAAAGGCTTTTTTGAGTGACGGAGTTCCCCCGCCACTTTCGTAACTCAGACCAATTTTTCTAATAAGTTTCGCTGAATTTTCATCTCGATCCAAAGATGCTCCGCACTGACAGGAATGCCATCTTTCCGACAACTCTTTCGGTACTTTATTGAGGCAATTCCAGCAATACTGAGAGGTTCCCTTCGGAGCAACAAATAAAACACTCTTACCCAACTTCCAAGCAACATACCTGAGAACATTGGCAAATTGACCGTGAGCAGCATCAAGCATTGATTTATTCAGGCTACTTTTAGCCGATTGACCGTTTGGCAAATAAACCAAGTTATTGCCACTGTCAATATCAGTTTTAGACTTGGCGCGTCTGGTCAGATTCTTTAGGTTCAAATCTTCAACAACTAAAACATCACACTTGCTGTATAACTCCTGTGCCGTTTTAAATTGAAAATCCAATCTAGCTCTAGCTACGAACTGATGGAGCCTAGAAATCTTACTAGGGACTTCCCGGCTGGTAGTTAATCCTCATCCGGCATCTCTTCGGGTACCTCTTCGGGTACCTCTTCCGGTACTTTATCCACCCTGACTCGCCGGATCGGCAGATTCGCAATCAAGGATGTCGCCCGCTGGTCGCTGGCTAGGGAAAACTCTGACTCGCTAGTATCAATTTCCACATAACGCGACACCACCTCTAAAATTTCTCGGCGCATCGCCTCAACCATTTCGGGACTGAGTTCTGAGCGATCGTGCGCTAGAACCAGTTTCAGGCGGCGTTTGACCTCATCGCGGCTGTTATCAGACGTGCGCGGGAAAAGTCGTTCGAGGAGTGTATATATCATGATTGGTACTCATTTGTCAAGGGTTATACCTAGAAAAAGTGAACTTTGGGAACATCTAGACGATGGTGTTAGATTTAGTCCCTATGGATGAAAGTCGATCGCCCCTAGGGGCCGCAGATTAAATAATTTTAGTATTGAAGAATTTGCGGAGGCGACTAAAAAAGGTTTCGGGACGAGGATTGAGATCGAGAAAATCGACTTTTTCCCCTTCCAAGCGACGAGCAATATTGTCAAAAGCGGTTCCAGCCAAAGAAGCTGTTTCGGACAAAACTAATGGTTCTCCTCGGTTGGTGGAAACAATGACGCGCTCATCGTCAGGGACTACGCCCAGCAGCGGAATGGCGAGGATTTCCCGCACGTCTTGCACCGACATCATATCATTGGCGAGTACCATTGCCGGTCTGATCCGGTTGACGATCAGGTTGATTTTCTTGACATTATTAGCTTCCAGCAAACCGATAACTCGATCGGCATCTCTGACAGCAGCGATTTCTGGAGTAGTCACAATCACACCTTCAGTAGCCGGGGCGATCGCATTTTGAAAACCCTGTTCAATGCCCGCAGGAGAATCAATTAAAATATAATCATATTTTGTCCCCAACATCCCCACAAGTTGCTTCATTTGCTCGGCACTAATGGCATCTTTCATGCGAGTTTGGGCCGCCGGCAACAATACCAAACGTGGCTGACGCTTATCTTTCACCAAAGCTTGCTCTAAGCGACACTCTCCAGCCAGCACTTCCAGTGCAGTATAAACAATGCGATTTTCTAAGCCCAGCAGCAAGTCTAAGTTTCTGAGGCCAAAATCGGCATCAATCACCGCAACGCTGCGCCCCCGCTTAGCTAAAGCCATACCAAGATTAGCAGTGGAGGTGGTTTTACCAACTCCGCCTTTCCCTGATGTAACAACAATAATGCGAGCCATAAGCGATTTTAGATTTGAGATTTATAGACTGGGCGTTAGGTATGGGGCATGGGGCATGGAGCATGGCGCATTGGTAACAAATAACCAATAACAACCAACCAATAACAACTAACCAATTAAAAGAGATTTGTCAAAATCAGAAGCTCTGCCAATCCTAATCCCTTTATCTGTCACATAGGCGACTTCCGGGAAAAACTGAGCCGGCGAAGCTTCTGGACCTCTGGCAACATACTTAGCAATCCTAATCACCATCGGTTCCATCTGCAAGGTCATAATCACACTTTTGGTATTGCCGCCAGCACCAGCATGAACAATCCCCCGCAAACGCCCCCAAACTAGGATATCGCCCCCAGCGATGACTGAACCACCTGGATTCACATCTCCCAAAAGTACGACGGTACCCGGATGGCGAATTTCTACGCCCGATCGCACCGTCATCTGCAAATATAAAGGTTCCGCCAGGGATTGCGGTTTGTCCGTGGGGGCTTTACTCAGGGATGAAACAGGAGGCTGCTGTTCTACACAATACCCGACAGTGGCGGCGGCAACCGCAGTTTGACGGCGGCTAGTGTGGACTCGTTTGAGTTGAAGTTCTACTTCCGATAGGGCTTCGGCGATTTCTTGCAGTTGGCGAATATCCAAAAGTCGATCGCTCGCCATCAATTGTACTTCGGCATTCGCCTGCCAAAAGCGTTCTCCTGCATTCAGCCTCACCTTTAACTGTTGCCAAATTTCAGTCCAACTAGAGGCGGAGACGGTGGGTGTTTCACTGGTGTTAGTTTCTGAGGGTAACAGCAGCAGTAGCTGTCCATCTTCAGTTTTCAGACGGACTTGCATATCGAGGCTGACTTCAGGTGTCCCTTGAGAGTCGGGGGCGGAAGTGGCTCCGGGAAAGGCATCGGGTATCATGGGAACGGGTCTGAGTTCGGGTAGGGACAAGTTACGATCAATCTTAGCTCGATCGGTCATTAGTCATTAGTTAAAGGTACGGGTTATGTTGTCAAGTCTTGGGAGGCGGCGCTTTGGGCGTTTTATAACAGTGATTCTTTTGCTCAAGGGTGCTTGTTAGCTGTGAATTTGGGTGATGATGCTGATACGACTGGTGCGGTTTACGGACAGTTGGCTGGGGCTTTTTATGGTGAAGGTGGCCTCCCGGAAAAATGGCGATCGCAATTAGTCCATCGTAATTTAATTGCAGATTTTGGCGATCGGCTTTTGACCCCTTAGCCATCTGAGCGATCGTTAAGCGGCGATTGCCCCTATACAAAATGATATCATTAGGACTTGCGTCATTTGAGACTGCCGATCGCACTTAGAATTCTCCACCCATCTCAACAACATCTACAATGCAATTCCTCGAACTCGTCCTCAAAAACTTCGGTCCCTATGCAGGCACTCAAACCATCAATCTCCGCCCCGAAAAAGACGGTAATCCATGCCCCATAGTCCTATTTGGGGGCATGAATGGCGGTGGCAAAACTACCCTCATGGATGCAATTCGCCTCGCCCTCTACGGCGGCAGAGCTCAATGTTCCACCAGAGGCAATTTAAGCTACAGCGACTTCCTCAATCAATCAGTCAATCGCCACACTCCACCCTTAGACGATACCAGGGTTGAATTAATATTTGAACAAATTCAAGATGACAAATTAACCAAATTTAAAATAGTTAGATACTGGAAAAAAACCGATACAAAAGACAACCTAAGTATTCTCATATATAGCGAATTTGTTACCGATTGGTGGGCAGACAAAGCCCTGAGCAACACCTGGGATGAATACATCGAAACCATGCTACCAGTCGGCATATCTAACCTGTTTCTTTTTGATGGCGAACAAGTAAAAGAACTAGCGGAACTCGAAACTCCACCAGAATTTGTAGTGGGCGCAATTAAATCTCTTTTAGGTTTAGAATTAGCCGAACGCCTCGCCGTTGACTTAGAAATATTAGCCAGCCGCAAACGTAAAGAAATGTCCGGCAAAAAAGACTTGGCAGCTTTAGAACAAATTGAAGAAAAATTAAATAAAATTACTGATAAAAAGACCGATGCCGAGCAAGATGCAGCTAACTTAAAAAACAAGTTAGAGCAAGCTCAAAAAAATCAGCAACAAGCATCAGATAAGTTTATTTACGAAGGTGGGAAAATCGCAGCCGATCGCAGCCAACTAGACAGACAACTAAACGACTACAGAGCTGCTGCTGAAAAATCCCGTGAAGCGATGATTGAACTAGCATCAAATACCCTCCCCTTAGCCCTAATTTCCCCCCTACTCAGCCAAGCCAAAACCCAAGCAGAAACAGAAGCCAGCCAGCAGCGAGCCAAAATTGCCCAAAATATTATCAAAGAAAAAAGCGATCGTCTCCTCAACTACATCGCTGAAATTTCATTGAACCCCGAACAACTAGACAAAATACAAGACTTCATCCACCAAGAAAATAGACAACTAGAACAGCAAATTGGCTCCGATACCCCGCCCTGGTTAGCTGCGGATGATGACAACATCCAGCAACTAGAAAATATCCTCAACTACCAAATCCAATTCCAGCAAACCACAGCCACTGAAACAATAGAAAAAATCCAAAATATCGAAACAGAAATCGACTTTACAGACAGACAATTAGCCACCGCAGCTTCTCCCGAAGCCTACAAACAACTAGAAATAGAGGTAAAAAACACGCAACAAGCAGTGGCTAATGCAGCCGCCGACTTGGAATCGGTTAACCGCTACATCGAAGAATTAGACAGGGAATTAACCCAAGCCAAAAAAGAATTAGAAAACTACAGCAGCGAATACATCACCATCAGAAACAGCCAACACATCATCGCATCCATCGCCAAAGCCCAAGCCACCCTCAAACAATTCAAAGAAAAACTCACCCTCAAAAAGCTCAATAAACTCGAAGTAGAAATCACCGAATGTTTCCGTTACCTGCTGCACAAAACCGACTTGGTACATAGAGTAGCCATAGATACCCAAACCTTTAGCCTTTCCATCTACGACACCGAAGGGAAACAAGTACCGAAACACCGACTGTCAGCAGGAGAAAAACAACTGCTGGCGATCGCCTTTTTGTGGGGATTAGCCAGGGTATCCGGGAGACAATTACCAGTCGCCATCGACACTCCCCTAGGCCGCCTCGACTCCTCCCATCGCAACAACCTAGTCGAACGCTATTTCCCCTCAGCCAGCCACCAAGTCATCCTACTATCAACAGATACAGAAATTGGCAAAACAGAATATGATAAGCTGCAAGAATTAGAGGCGATCGCCCACAGCTACATCCTTAAATATGATTCCGCCAAACGCCAAACCACCGTCGAAACTGGTTACTTTTGGACATAAAAATTCGCCCTAAAAAATAGACGCAACCCCTTGACTTTGCCCTGGGGTTGCGGTACTATATATAGGATAATGGGATGGTTGCGAAAATTTTATTTTTTCCACCATCCCATTATGTAGGATTTATCCTTATATAATCACAATAGCAGAAAACCCTGTATATATCAACCTAGCGCCGTGTAAAAAAATGTAAATTTTGTGGTGAATTTTGTTCGTGAATTTTGGTTGACAACCTGAGTTTTGAAAGGGAGCATCCCGACTTTGCATAGGCGAAGCATGACCGCAGACAATTTATTAGTGATAACCAGAGATTTACAGCGGTCATGCTTCGCCTACGAAGATATTTGCACTCATTGAGATGCACCCTTTTGAAAAGCCTATCTAGAGGCTGTGCCGGCTCAATATTAACAATCATACAACAGATCAAAAAATCATCAACCTATGGAACCACCAGTCGATCGCATCCGCCTCTCCCAAACAGGGAAAGACCAACTATCAAAACTGAAACGAGCAACCAAAATTGACCAGTGGAACATCCTATGTCGGTGGGGTTTTTGCCGATCGCTAGCCGAGCCGAGCATCCCATCTCCCGTACCGATTCCTAGCGACAGCAATGTCGAATTAAGTTGGGATGTTTTTGGTGGCGACATGGCTGATATCTTGATAATTGCTCTGAAGCAGCGCTGTCACAATGACAACTTAGGTACAGAAAAAGATACTCTCGCTAAACAGTTTCGCCTCCACTTGCACCGTGGGATCGGTTATTTAGCTGGCGATCCGAATATTAAAAAAATAGAAAATTTAATTACGATCGCCCTATCGCCAGAAAAATTAAGAAATTAACTGATTGTAGACTGTGGAGAGACTTCTGACTTCAACAGCGGGAAAAAATGACCTACTGGACCTTGACCTTCTCCAATATCTAAAGCATATTGGAGAGCATGGGTCACATAATGTTTAGCGAAGGTAACTGCTGTGAATAAATCTTTGCCTAATGCTAGATTGGCGGCGATCGCAGCACTTAAAGTACATCCTGTCCCGTGAGTATTCTGAGTATCAACAGTCTCGGCCTTTAAAACCTCGGAGCCCCTACCATCAAACCAAACATCAACTCCCCGTAACTCCCCTTTCATCCCCCCACCTTTCACCAACACCGCCTTCGCCCCTAAACTATGAATTTTCTGGGCCGCCGATCGCATATCATCCACAGAATTAATCTCTAAATTGCTCAAAATAGTCGCCTCAAACCGATTGGGAGTCACCACAGCAGCCATGGGAATCAAAATATTTTGCAAATAGGCGATCGCCTCATCGTCAATCAATCGATCGCCCGATCGGGATACCATTACCGGATCGACAACCAAATTCTGGATCTGAAAACTCTCCACCTCGGAAGCTACCGCCGCCATAATTTCGCGGTTTAACAGCATCCCAGTCTTCACAGCATCCACCCCAATATCCCCAACCACCGCCTGAATTTGAGCGATGACAGCCTCAGCAGACAAAGCATCCACCCGCGTCACCCCCAACGTATTTTGAGCAGTAACGCAAGTCAAAGCACTCGTACCGTGCACGCAATGAAAGGCAAAAGTCCGCAAATCCGCCTGAATCCCAGCCCCACCGCCACTATCAGAACCTGCGATCGTCAAAGCTACAGGAATCCGAGATTTTTCACTTACCATGATTTATTTGACTCCTACTGGGAAAAATTTATCGCTCGTATCGACAACCAGCTTTGAAAATCCCTGAACATACCTAATGTTTTCGCCCAGGAAAGCAAACCCACAAAAATTAGCTGACAACACTAGCCAATCCCCGTTTAAATTTCTCCTAACAATTCTCGGATAGTAGTTACTAATAATTTCATTTTAACTGGTTTAGACAAATATTCATTAGCACCAGCAGCCAAACATCTCTCGCGATCGCCTACCAGTGCTAGGGCTGTGAGTGCCACAATAGGAACTCTATCTAATTTTGGTTCTTTACGCAAGGTTAAGATAGCTTCAAAACCATCCATAATTGGCATTTGAATATCCATGAGAATTAAGTCAAGAGTGGCTGTGGTAGCAATTTCGATCGCTTCCTTACCATTATTGGCGATAATAATTTCATAGCCAAAAGCACTCAGATACGAACAAAAAGTTTCAATATTTGCTTCATTATCCTCTGCCAATAAAATGACAGCTTTTGTCCCATGAACATCAGAAATAGTATTTGTTTTTTCCATATCTAGCATCTCCTTAATTAATTTACTCATCACGATTGTATCAGTTTGTCTATTTGCTAGGTGACTTTGGTAGATTATTTTGAGTCAGGCTCTAAACAGGAGTATGTTAGATTTATCTTCCAGGCTTATCGATCGGCAACAATCACCTGATTGCGTCCAGCAGCCTTGGCTCGATACAGCGCAGCATCCGCAGCCTGAATCACCGCAAAACCAGTCTTACCTCGATCGGGGTAGGAGGCTACTCCCAACGAAGCGGTTATAGATGTCATCTTTTTTCCTTGATAATTGAGTTGTAATTTTTCGATCGCCTTTCTGATTTCTTCGGCTTTTTGATAAGTCCCTTCCAGAGAAGCTTCTGGCAAAATTATGGTCATTTCTTCACCACCATAGCGACAAGCAACATCGGAAGCTCTAATCATATTATTTAGCAGTTTACCGATTTCTTTCAACACTAAATCTCCTGCATCATGACCCAAGGTGTTATTAAATTCCCTGAAGCGATCGAGATCGAGCATGATCATACCCACACTATATTGATTGCGGTCTGCTCTAGGGATTTCTTTAGTGAGAAATTCTTCCAGATAGCGGCGATTGAACAAGCCTGTTAGAGCATCGCGGATGCTTTGATTGACTAATTTTTCTCTAAGGGTAATATTGGCGATCGCCAATCCCAACTGTTCTGCTACTCTCCGTGCTAATAGTTGCCTATTTTCAGTCATTTGATGTGGTTTTGAAGCACACAAATACAGTAACCCTATGGTCTCCCCTTGGGCAATCATCGGCATACAAAGAGACTCTACAGGGGGATGTTGGTGGTCAATATGGTTGCAGAATAGATCGTGTCGCTCGTCACCAATCCAATGCAGTCTCCCCCGTCGCAGAGCCCAACAATCCTTGGGAACAAATATGGTTTCAGAATACAGCGGATTCCCCCAGGATGTTACCATTTCTAACAGATCCCGCGAGTTGGTCATCATAAAAATAGCCCCACCACTTTCAGGAAATAAGGGTTGGGATAGGGTGCCGATTGTAGCGCAAGCTTCCGCCACTGTTAAACAAGATTGTAAGTAATCGCCAATCCCATTGAGCAGAAACATCTCAGCATTTCTTTGCTTGAGTTCGGCAACTCGTTCTTGCAATTCTTGATTAACTCTTTGAAGAGTTTCTTCTGCAAGTTTGCGATCGGTAATATCTGCTGAAGTACCAAAAGTTTGTTTAACCTCACCGTTAGCAGTTCTCATAAATACTGTATCTCGGCTGTGCAGCCACCGCCATTCACCCCGAGCATTTCTGACACGATAATCGATTTCCACAAACTCATTATCTTTGAGGGTAGCGCACTTTTGCATCGCCTCATATACCATGGGTAAATCCTCTGGATGACAAATCGTGGGCAACAAATTGGCTCCCATCAACTTAATAGTTTCAGTACCATAGCCCAGCATTTCCGCTACAGAACGATTTGCATAAATATTGCGTTGTTCGAGCAAGTCGTAAATATACAGGAGATTGGGATTAGTGTCTGTAATTCTCTGAATCAAATGCTGGCTATCCCGCAGTGCTTTTTCAGCTTGTTTGCGATCGGTGACATCCCTAGAAATGCAGACAATTGACTCAATTATACCTTGACTTGTCAGTTCAGGAGCCATTTCCATCTCAAAGGAACGGGTGCCATTGAGTGTTAGTGTCTCAAACTCAATAGTCTGTTTTTTCCCTGTTGTCAACAAAGTCTCCGCCGCAGTTTCCCAAGTATTAATCATCGCTTCTGGGAATCCCAATTCACGACAAGTTTTCCCCAAAAATACCTCCGCTGAAATCCCAGTGATTTTTGTCAAGGACGGGCTGACATAAAGATGTCGTAATTCCGTATCGAAGCGTTCTATAATATTGGGAGAATTTTCAACAAGCGTTTGGTATTGTTGTTTTGACTCTTGCAACGCTGTTTCCGTTGCTTTGCGCTCGGTAATATCTAGTGCCGTTCCATAGAGTCCAATCGTATTACCTTCGGCATCTAGTTGTGCTTCTCCCCGTCCCAGTAAATATCTAATTGAACCATCTTTACGGATTATTCTATGCTCTATTTCATAGGGTTCTCCTGTCACTATCGCCTGCGTGACCAGGCGGTCTAATTTTTCGCGGTCTTCTAAATAAATTATTTGTAAAAACTCTTGATAACTTGGTTCTGATTGGACTAAATCTCTACCAAAAATCCTAAACATTTCTTCTGACCATTTAATTTTGTTCGTGGAAATATTATAATCCCAACTCCCAACATGAGCCACCCGCTGAGCTATCTGTAAACTCTCTTCACTTTCTCGTAGTGCCTCTTCAATCCGTTTCCGCTCGGTAATATCTTCACCAATACTAAAGATACCGATCGTATT
This sequence comes from Microcoleus sp. CAWBG640, assembly GCF_020883015.1. Classification (NCBI taxonomy): domain Bacteria; kingdom Bacillati; phylum Cyanobacteriota; class Cyanophyceae; order Oscillatoriales; family Microcoleaceae; genus Microcoleus; species Microcoleus sp. CAWBG640. Next base: position 18,619 of record NZ_JAHRFC010000054.1, on the reverse strand, counting down.
TCCGGATGAGTCTTTTAAAACAGTATTATTCCCAACAATAAATCTTTCACTTCCTGCTTTTGTTAAAATTCGATTTTCATAATAATAATGATTCTGAGAACCTAATTTTTCTGAAAACACATTTTCAAATTGTTGCCAATCAGCACAAGGCACAAAGGTTTCCAGCCATAGCCGACCTAAAACTTCTGCTTCGGTATAATCTGTTAGATTTAAAAAAAAAGGATTGATATACTTAATCACACCATTAATGTCAAATTCCACCACCACTAATTGCACGTTATCAAAAACAAATTTCCAACGTTTTTCCGCATTGATCAGCATAATTTCTGATTGTTTGCGTTCGGTGATATCTATCATAATGCCAACAATTCTTACAACTTCTCCCCTCTCATTACAAATAGGTTCTCCTTTTGCAAAAATATAACCACAAGAACCATCTGCCCGCATAAATTTTAAGTCAGTTGCATAGGATTGTCGGCACTGAATAGCATTTTTTAGATGATTCTTAAGACGTTCTCGATCCTCTGGAGAAAATTTGTGCCAGACTTGTTCAGGAGTGAATTCTGCATCCTGGGTATCGAGTCCATAGATTTGATATATTTCAGGAGACCAAATAACTTGGTTTGTGAATACATCAAATTCCCAACTCCCTAATTTGGCAAATTTTTGTGCTTCTTGTAAATGGGCTTCGCTCTGTCGTAAAGCGATGGTGCGTTCTAAAATTCTTTGTTCTAGTTCTGTATTCAGTTGTTGGAGTTTTGCTTCTGCTAGTTTACGCTCGCTAATATCTCTTGCCACCCAAGTTACCGCTGTCTCATTGATGGGAGAAATCATTGCTGAAAACCATAACAACTGACTTCCTACAGACACAGAGTAGTCTAAGCGATCGGTTTTTCTACTTGTCGCTACTTGTCGCACTCGTTGCAGCCAATCGCTATTCAATGATTCTTGAAAAAAGCGATTAATCGTCTGATTCACTATCTCACTACGGACAGCATCAAGGGCTTGATTATTCATGGGAGCAATTTCGATACTGTTTAGATCCTCACCTTGGAGATTCACGATCAGGATCACGTCAGTCATCGCTTCCAATATAGACCTAATTTTATTTTCCGAGTAGGCTAGTTTTTTTTCTAGCAGTTTACGCTCTGCGATTTCTTCATGGAGGTGAGCGTTAATATTGTTCAGGTAGGATGTTTGTTCGTGGATTAGCTTTTGGAGGGCATTCAGTAACTCAGGTAAACTGATTTGCCGATCGCAAGCCGCATCATCCACTATGAGTTTATGCTGTTCACGAGGCGATCTCAGGCTTTTGAGAGTCGCTAATTCCGCTCGCAATGCTTCTAATTCATCCATAAGTTGTTCTTTAGTTTTTTCACAATCGCTCATTGAAAATTCTCCTATAAACCCCAGGCTTTATATCCCATAAGAACTCCCCAGATTTATCCCTGGGATTTATCCTAAAATCTAAAATCTAAAATCTAAAATTTAAAATCCATCGCCCTAAAAGAGCCGTAGGGCATCTTGTTAGTGTATAAATTCTAGCCCGTTACGATGATTTGTTTCTAGAGCATCCCAGACTGATTTTTGGTTGCTTCCCTTTCAGGATGGGATGGTCTGGCTCTGCCCCCTCTTAAAATCGCAACTAAATTGCTATGATTGAAAGAATTGTAAAGTATTATTTAAAACAGCCATGAAACTCACCCGAATTGACCTCAATTCTTGGATTTTTCACCTAGCAGACAAAACTATCCTGGTCGATCCCTGGCTGGTCGATCCCCTCGTATTTTACGGTCAACCCTGGCTGTTCACTGCCTACCACAACACGCCTGTTGCTTTCACTCCCGACACCTTACCGCCCATCGACTTGTTGTTGATTTCCCAAGGATTAGACGACCACTGCCACAAACCTACTCTCGAACGGCTCGATCGCACAATTCCTGCGATCGCATCTCCCACCGCCGCCAAAGTTCTCAGCAGTTTAGGCTATACAAATATCACATCTTTAGCAAATTGGCAAGAATTTAATTATCAAGAAAAGTTACAAATAACCGCAGTTCCCGGAGCTGAAATCCAGCCGGGACAGGAAGAAAACGGTTATTTGCTCAAAGACTTAACCAGTGGCGAAACACTCTACTACGAACCACACTTACCAAACTTAGAAAAAGTTAAACAAAAAATAGAGACAGTAGACGTAGCGATCGCCCCTGTCATCGGTCAAATTTTCCCATTCCTCGGACAAATCATCATCGGGCCATCGGGTGCCCTGAGCCTCGCCCAAGCCCTAAAGCCTAGGTTTTTCCTACCTACAACTATGGGAGACATCCGAGCCACGGGTATTTTACCAATGTTGGTGCGATCGATCGGCAGCATCGCCGAATTTCGGGACTTACTGACAAATTCAGGACTTACAACCCAATTTCTCGAACCCGAACCAGGTCAAACCCTAGAAATTTAAGATTTAAGATTTAAGATTATTGTTCGACCTCAACACTGGATTTCACCGATGACCCGACAGGGTGCGTTTGGCTGGTAACTTCCCCGAAACATCCCTGCGAAAGCGAGTGTCTTTACTGAGAATCCAAGCTTTTTTGGGAATCGCGCAGGGTTTGAACAAAATGGTACATCGTAGATTTGTCTATAAGTGTACCACCTTGTCTATTTAATAGCTAGCTAGGTACTAGCTCAAATCCCAAATCCCAAATCCCAAATCATCTTGGTGGCAGTCGCTTGCGCAAAAAAGCCGGAATATCCAATGCCGAATCCTGTTGCTGTTTCGGGTCAGGCGTCGATTGAGCCGGAGCCACCTGAACAGTAGCAGCCCGCCAAGGAGCATTAGCATTTTGCGTCCTACTCACCGGCTGCTGCGCTGGAATTTCCCCCGAAAAACCAGTAGCGATCACAGTAATCTTAATTTCGCCCTGAAGCCGCTCGTCAATCACCGCGCCAAATATAATATTGGCATTGGGATCGACCACCTCGTAAATGGTTTCGGCCGCCGCATTGACCTCGTGCAAGGTCATATCAGTACCGCCAGTAATGTTAAACACTACACCTCTAGCGCCCTCTATAGAAGAAGCTTCCAGCAACGGCGAAGAAATCGCCTGCATCGCCGCTTCCCTAGCCCGCGACTTGCCAGAACCCACGCCAATACCCATCAGCGCCGAACCTGCATCAGCCATGACAGCCCGCACGTCAGCAAAGTCAACGTTTACCAAACCTGGAATAGTAATAATATCAGAAATACCCTGAACCCCTTGGCGCAGGATATCGTCAGCAACTCGAAAAGCCTCTTGCACAGGCATTTGTTCGGAAATCACCGACAACAGCTTATCGTTGGGAATCACGATCAGGGTATCAACTCGGCTTTTCAACTCTGCGATGCCTTCCTCAGCTTGACTGGTACGACGCCGCCCCTCAAAAGTAAAAGGTCGGGTGACTATCCCCACAGTCAAAGCGCCCATTTCCTTAGCAACCTCAGCCACAATCGGTGCCGCGCCCGTACCCGTACCGCCGCCCATACCTGCGGTGATAAACACCAAATCTGCGTGATTTAACGCATTGGCCACTTCGTCGCGAGATTCCTCAGCAGCCTTTTGACCGATGGCAGGATTGCCTCCTGCACCCAAACCGCGAGTCAGCTTTTGTCCTACTTGCAAGCGTTTGGGTGCGTTGGATAGAACTAGAGCTTGGGAATCAGTATTCACGCACCAAAATTCTACGCCCGAAACCTCGCTAGCAATCATGCGGTTAACGGCATTGCCCCCACCCCCGCCGACGCCAATTACTTTGATTTTGGCTGCACTACTGGGCATGATTTCTTTGGGATTGACCATAGGATCGATATCAATACTATCTACATTTACATAACCAGACTTGCGTCTAAATGGATTGGTGGAATCGTAGGCCACCGGAAAATTTTTGACTTCTTCGGAAGGGGGACTGTCTTCGCCAGACCCCTGTTTAGGATTCAGGGTCATCTCTCTTCCTCCTTGGAGACTCCCGCCAATGCTTTACTCAGTTTGGCTTCGACGTGAGCGCTCAGCCGAGCGGCGATGAGAGGAAAAGGAAAGCATGGTAAGGGTGACATAACTATTCCTGTGGTCGGTGAGGGAACCGTTGCGCCTCAAAAGTGGTGAAACTCCTTGGCATACCTGCTGACATTGCAGGATAGAGACTACCGATATTATTCTCAAAAGATCCGCCTCGGTAGGGCGTTTGATTTGGGGATTTCTCCCCGCCGGATTTCTCCGGTATGGTTAGCGCGCGCCTTGGTTGTCAGTAGAGATCCCAGGAGTATGAACTTTACAGCTTTTTAGCTAAGCACTAATTTACAATCAACTATAGGCTAAGTTGCGCAAAAAACTAGCGCAAGCAAGGCTAAATATTCGCAAGCCTGGATTTGGTCTAGGAACTAGCCGAGAGTTAAATCCATCGAAATCTTTCGATTGATTATTTTTGCTTGACTTCTCCCTGGGGCTGTCTCAGCAGGGCGATGGTGAAGCTTAATTCTGCAGGCGAGTTGGTGAGGGACTTGAGTTTTCACCAACTGCGGAGGATGGAGGTTCGGTGGACGACGGGAAAAGCCGGATTTTTCAAGTCAATGTAGGCTATTTTGCTTGCATCTAGCTGTTTTGGCAATTGTCGCATCCGGTCTAAAACTTTCAGTTGCTCCATGGTTCTGGAACTATGGGGGCCTAGGTGTACAGTTCCAATCTCTGTTTTCAGGATCAAGTTATTCGGGTCTTGCCAGTCTATTTCAAACACTTTCAACGCCAAAGTGCTGAACCCTTGGTAAAACTCCGGCCATTCGGCGCGATAGACTTCCCAGTCTCCGATGACTTTTAAACTTGGCAAAGAACGCTGAGACTGTGTTTCCTGACTGTTGTTGCCCAGGGAGCTACTTTGGGATTGTTTGTCAGTAGTATAGCTGTCAAAGGGCATCCAACCTCCCCTAGCATCCAGCCACCCTACTTTTTGCTTGTCCCTGCCAGCGGTAGTCACCGCCCTCGGTTGGGCCACTGCCACTGGCAGCCGTTCTGCCACTTCTACGGTCAAACTTGGCGGAAATAGGTTGCGAGTCACCTTGGCTTTGGCGATCGGGCCGGTGGCTTCAAGTTTAGAAGCTAGGGCTTGTGGTTGAATCCCCCACAGAGACTGGGGGTAAGAAAGTGGCATCAAAGACCGGACTGCCTTGTCCGAAAGCCAATGATTCCCCTCCACCTTCACTTGTTCCGATCGAGCAATCAACCAAGTCGGCTGGGCTATCCACCACACTAGACCCCCAGCCATCCCACAGGCAGCCAGCATTTGCCACACCACAGTCGCCAATCGAGCGCGACGAAGCCGCTGCAACTGTTGGCGCCTGTGCCCTAACTCTGTTTCTGACACTGATGCAAAACTAGCCATCTACCTCTTGACAAATTGGTAATTATAAAGTAGTGACAATTCAAAACTCTTGAATTTTTCTCAAGTCGCCTGATTGTCCCCTACTATTTAAGCAGATCCCCGCAAAATTACCCAAATTCACGTTCGGCTCCGTAAGATTACCGATTCAGTTTGCCCCTAAAAATTAGTTAATTATTCAGAATTTAAGCCTAGGAAAGCCGATAAGCAGACAGAGGTTGTTGAGTCATTGAGGGCATTACCCCACATGGCAAAAGGCTAAAATTCAAACTAAACTAGAGTTTGAAAGTATATACTTTCTCTGTGAAATTTAACTTTTAGTTAGCTTCAATTGTGATCGCACTGGAATTAGACAGATTCTATAAAGCCTGCAACCCTAGCAAGACCCTTGTCGCGGGCGACCCAGGAGATTATCAATACTACATTGATTTTGCTTCGGTACGGGGCGGTAAAATCATTGAATCTTTGCAGCGGACAATTACCCGTATCTCCCCAGACCAGCCTACTTGTCAACTATTTACAGGACATATCGGTTGTGGCAAATCTACTGAATTGTTTCGACTTAAAGCTGAGCTAGAGCAAGAGGGTTTTTACGTCGTTTACTTTGAGTCTTCTCAAGATTTAGATATGGGTGACGTAGACATCAGCGATATTTTGCTGAGCATTGCTCGCCAAGTCAGCGAAACGATGGAGTCAGCCAAAATTAAACTCAGACCAAGTTATTTCACTAATCTGTTTGCAGAAGTCGCAGAATTTTTGCAGACTCCCATTGATTTATCCGCAGAAGCAGAGTTATCTGTAGGGATTGCTAGAGTTACTGCTAAAACTAAAGACTCTCCCAAACTAAGATCGCAGCTTAGACAATACCTCGAACCCCGCACTAATAGCATCTTGCAGTCAATTAACGAAGAACTCCTGGATGTAGCCAACCTCGAACTCAAACGTCAAGGTAAAAAAGGACTCGCAGTGATTGTTGATAACCTCGATCGCCTCGACGGAGGTCTCAAACCCAGCGGACGCACCCAGCCAGAATACCTTTTTTTAGACCGTGGCGAACAGTTGAAAAAACTCAATTGCCACGTAGTCTACACTATTCCTCTGACTTTAATTTTTTCCAATGACTTCGGTAGACTCGCCAGTAGATTTGGAGTTAAACCCAAGGTGATGCCGATGGTTCCGGTACAAATTCGATCGGGGGAAGACCACTCGGAAGGAATGGCCCTACTACGCCAGCTCGTATTGGCTAGAGCCTTCCCCAAGGTTGCTCCTTCCCAACGCCTCGATTTGATTTCCAAGGTGTTCGACTCTCCTGAAACCTTAGACAGACTCTGCCGCATTAGTGGCGGTCACGTTCGCAATCTACTGATGCTGTTGTATAGCTGTTTGCAGCACGAAGACCCGCCTTTTACTCGCGAATGTTTGGAAAGTGTCATTCAAGAATATCGCGACGACTTGTTGGGAGCAGTCAACGATATGGAATGGGAATTGTTGTTTCAAGTCGTAAACCGACAAACAGTGACTGGTGAAGAAGAGTCTCAAATTTTATTGCGAAGTATGTTTGTTTTTGAATATCGCGATCCCGAAGGTCGCTGGTTTGGTATCAATCCAGCCCTAGCAGAAACTAGAAAATATAAGGAGTGGCAACAGCGAGTGCACCAAAAATAGTTTTAAGTTTTGAGATTGTTCCCGATCGGACCGATTTGAAATTAAAACTAGAACCAGCCCCCGGAGCAATCGAGGGGGCAATTTTTTACTTATAAAATCTCCCATCTAAAATCTCTATCCTTTAGGAGATATTTGCAGCCCTAGGATGTTCCCATGTCAGACCCCCTAGGGCTGGTTTTAACTATTGCTTTTAACCTCACATAGTCTTATCCCCTATCTCATAAATTTTTGTGTCCTTTGGTTTGGCTGAGTGCCTGCTACAGATAATTCTGCGTTGACACTAATAGCTAACTCCGAGAGTTCTCAGATGATGTCAGATTCAAGACTGAGAATACTGCTGTTACACCATTGCTTCGTTCCGCTCTCAAGCCTATACCAGTAGACTATTTATCAGCACTTAACCGGAGTTGATATCATAGGTTAGCAACTAGCCATTCATCCCCTAGATAAATTTATCTGTAGCTGACTAAAAAACACATTAATTTTAATTTAATATTTATATATAAATCTAGCTTTCTATTAGATTGAGAGGTATGATGTGTTTGGATTGAACTAGGGAGAGTAGGGCTGGAGAGACTAGATAAGTGCGAAAAATTACGTAGTAATAAAGGTATAAAGTGCTTGAAGGAAATAAGTGTATATAAGTAGAGACAGTTTCAGTCATCATTAGGTTGTTTATTTCTGGAAATGGGGTGCACGCATGACAGACATGATTAAATTACGAGAAACTGCCAGCTACAACGAGCGATCGCTCAAAACCCTGGTACGGTCGATCGCGATGTCTCAACAGCAATTCTCCCTAATCTTGGTGCGCTGCAACTACGAGCATTTACGCCAGCAAATGGTCAAGCGACTGCGAGAAATGTCCCCACTGCCCATCCAAGATGTAGTCCTACGGCCAGGAGTCAAAACCCTCTACAGTACCTTGCTCGCCAACACCCAAAACCACGGGCAGTTCCCAGGGGCTGCTGCCTCTGCTGTGATGGTGTTCGGCTTAGAAACGGTAGTAGCGATCGACGAAGTGATGGCATCTACCAATCAAGTGCGAGACGAGTTTCGCAAAAATTTTTCCTGTCCCGTGGTTTTGTGGGTGACAGATGACATCGTGACCAAAATGATTCGTCTGGCCCCGGATTTCAAGAGTTGGGCCGCGGCCACAATTAAATTTGAAATGGCCGTGGACGAATTGATCGATTTTCTCGCCCAGCGAGCTGATGGCATATTTCGAGTAGGCGAACTCAACCCCCAATGGGGAAACAGCACAGCCGCCAAATCCGGCTTTAGCACCTACGACGACACCGACTTAGAAAAACCCACTCAGGAAAGCGAAATCCGGCAGGGGGAGCGTTTTCTCACACCTCATCCTCGATCGCAAAACTCCCAAACATCGAATATCCAGTCCTATTCGCCCTTGAGTCCGGGAAATAACCTCGATTTGGCGATCGGTTCCTTATCGCGCCGAGAACTCGAAATAGCTTTAAGAGATTTGCAAAATCGCGACCAAGAATTAGAACCAGCCCTCGAAGCCAGCCTGCAATTCGTTCTTGGTAGAGACTACTACGTCAGCGACCAAACCGAAACCGCTTTGATCCACTACCAGCAAAGCTTAGTATTTTGGCAGCAGCAAACCGGCAATTGGGAACTCAAAAACTGGGAAAAGTCCTGGGAAACACAAAACCTTTCCTGCACTTTGTCTAATCCGGTCCCTAATATTCTTTTTTTAGAGAGGGAGGGCATAGTGCTGTTTCACATAGCCCTGTGTCACCGCTTACAAGCAGCCAGAAATCCAGTAGCCAACCGCCAGCATTGGGAGCAAGCCTGGATTAGCCTAGAACAGTCTAGAAATGCCTTCTCCCTTGCCGATCGCCCCGAATTAGTAGCAGAGGTAACGGCACACCTAGGAGAGGTATTGCAACGCCTGGAAGCTTGGGGAGAATTGCAAGCATTGGCGGAAAATTCCTTGCAGTTACACTTCACCTACGGAACTCCGAGCCAGCTAGCTCAAGATTACGGCTTTTTAGCAGAAGTGGCGCTGCAACAGTCGAGGTGGAGTCAAGCCCGTCAGCTAGCCGAATTGGCCTTAGCCATACTAGATCAAACCCCTAACGATTTGAGATTGCTAATTGAAGATTTAAGATTGGGTTTTTCCGGGAATTATCCAGAGTTTGTCGGGACTAACCAGTCAATTAACGAACCCAAATCAAAAATCCAGCATCCCAAATCAGACAGAAGTTCCTATCTTTTACTGTTAGCCCAAAGTTTGCGACAACTAGGACAGTGGGAAGCCGCAGTTCATTCTTTGGAATTGGCTCAAAGTCAAAGCGAGCCAAAGTACGACCCCCGGCTTTACATTGATATTTTGACCGAACTGCAAGCGGTTTATTTCGAGCAGGGAGAGTACCTCAAGGCTTTTCGGATTAAAAAAAACCAGCGATCGATCGAATATCAATACGGATTTAGAGCTTTTATCGGAGCCAGTCAATTGCAGCAGCAGCGACAAGCCGTCAACCCGTCGAGTCCCTCAGCCAAAAACCAAGCAGCAATTGCAGCGGAAATGACAGCCTACTCCCGCCAGAAAGATATCAATAACTTGCTGGAAAGAATTAGCAGGGACGACCATAAATTAACGATTATTCACGGGCCCAGCGGAGTTGGCAAAAGTTCTTTAGTCAATGCGGGATTAGTACCTGCTTTAAAAAATATCACTCCGGGCGCACGGGATACTTTGCCTGTATTAGTCAAAGTTTATAGTGATTGGCTCAGAGAATTAGAAAATGCTTTGAATGGCGCGCTGTACGAAAAACAAGTCGAAGAAGACAGGAAATTAATCCAAAATGGAGTCGGGGAATTTTCTCGAAAAAATCAATTAGTCATACCAGGGCGTACCGAAGAAGCTTCATCTTTTTTGGTTGAACAATTGCGACAAAATTCCCAGAATAATTTATTGACTATTTTAATATTTGACCAGTTTGAAGAATTTTTCTTTGTTTCAACCTCGGTAGCTCAAAGACAACTGTTTTATAAGTTTTTACGCTTATTTTTAAATCTCCCTTTTGTCAAAGTAATCCTCTGCCTGAGAGAAGATTATTTACATTATTTACTAGACTGCGATCGCTTTCCCAATCTCGACGCAATTAATAATAATATTCTCGACAAAAGCATCCGCTATCAACTGCGAAGTTTTTCCATTAAAGATGCGCGGGCTGTGATCGGACACTTGACAGAACGCGCAGAATTTTACTTAGAACCAGAACTAATTAATGCCTTCGTCGAAGACTTATCAGACGAATTGCAAGAAATTCGACCGATCGAATTGCAAGTGGTGGGAGCGCAACTGCAAGAAGAAAACATTACGACCATAGAACAATACCAGCAGTTGGGTGACAACCCCAAAGCAGAATTAGTCAAGCGATCGCTCGAACGAGTCATTTCTGACTGCGGTCCTGTCAACGAAGACGCAGCTTGGAAAATTTTATTTTCCTTGACCGATGAAAGAGGGGTCAGACTGATCAAAACCAAACATGAACTCTCATTAGTTACAGGGGTGCAGCCCGAAGATGTGGAGGAACCAGATTTGTCTGGGATGGGCAGAATCAGCCTAATTTCACTACAGCGCAAACTGGGAAAAAACTCAGAAATAGAACCCAAAAAAACCGATAACCTCGAATTAATTTTAGACATTTTAGTCGGTCATGGTTTGTTATTTTTGCTGCGGGAATCCCCCGAAGATCGTTATCAATTGGTTCACGACTATCTAGTCCGCCCCATCCGCGATAGATTCGGCTTAGAAGCCAGACTGCACAAAGCAGAAGCTGACAAAAACATGAGTCAAGCACAGCTATACCGGGCGAATATTTTTCTCAAACAACTTTTGGGATTAGCAGCGATCGGCGTACTGCTGCTAACCAGTTCCACCGTCGCCGCCGTCAACTTTTGGTGGCGAGCAGTGGGACAAAAACAACTAGCTGTAGCTCAAACTCAGCGCGCCGAAATTAGCACTCTAACGGCGGCTTCTGAAGCACTTTATTTTTCCAATAACAAATTTGATGCCATGATGGAAAGTTTGAGAGCGGGGAGACAATGGAGGCAAATCGAACACTCCCAAGAAACCCACACTCTCAAAGACACAGAAATTTTGATTTCTGCCTCCCTCCAACAGGCGGTTTACGGTATCAAAGAACGCAACCGATTAGAAGGACATGGAGATGTAGTTTGGGGTCTAAATTTTAGCCCTGATGGGCAAACAATTGCCTCGGCTAGTGTAGACAAAACAGTCAAACTTTGGGCGAGGGGTGGTAGCTTGCTGGCAACTTTTAAAGGCCACACTAACAACGTTACCAGTGTGGCTTTCAGTCCTGACAGCAAAACGATCGCCTCCGGAAGCTTAGATAAAACAATCAAACTTTGGAAAACCGACGGCACTTTACTGGCAACTTTTAAAGGTCATACTAATAGTGTTACCAGTGTCACTTTTAGCCCGGATGGACAAACGATCGCCTCTTCGTCTACAGACAAAACTGTCAAACTCTGGAAAACCGATGGTACACTCCTGCAAACCATCCCACAACTAGCACCCGTAAATTGGGTCAGTCTCAGCCACAACGGTCAAATTATAGCCGTGGCCAGCGATGACGGTACTGTGAAACTGTGGAGTTCTGACGGTAGGCTAATCGCGAATCTGTGGCACAGCGAAAATAGAAAACCTTCTAAAGTTTACACCGTCAGTTTCTCCCCCGATGATGAAACCCTGGCTTCTGGTGGTGAGGACAACACAGTCAAAATTTGGAATGTCGGCCCACTTCAAAACAATCCACAACTAAATTCAATCGACAAAACAGACTTGCTGCTAACAACTTTGCGGGGACATAGCAAATGGGTATTTGGCGTCAGCTTCTCCCCTGATGGTCAAACTCTGGCTTCTGGTGGTGCTGATAGAACGGTCAAACTCTGGAGTCTGGTTGATATTCATGGAAAACACCTGTTAGATGGTGGCAAATTTAAACCAGTCGGCCGCTTGCTCAGAACCTTTGAAGGACACGCCGATCGAGTTACTCAGGTAAGTTTTAGCCCGGATGGCAAAACCCTGGCTTCCGCAAGTTTTGACAAAACTATCAGGCTGTGGCGACTGGATGATGTACCTCTGAAAACCCTTGACGGACACCACAACCGCGTCCTCAGCGTTACTTTCAGCCCCGATGGCCAAAGGCTGGCTTCTGCTTCTATGGACAAAACTATCAAGCTCTGGAGTCGTACAGGGGTGTTGTTGGAAACCTTGGAGGGACACACTCAGAGAGTATCCAGCCTTAGTTTCAGCCCCGACGGCTTGCTGCTTGCTTCTGGAAGTCATGACAAAACAGTGAAAATCTGGAGTTTAAAAGAAGATGGCATTACTAATATGTTGCCTTGTCCTTCGGCTCCACTGTTCCCCTGTTCTCCTTCTGTGTTGTTCACTCTCGATGGACACAGCGACAGCGTGACTAGCGTCAGTTTTAGCCCCGACAGCGAGATTGTGGCTTCGGCGAGTAAGGACAAAACTATTAAACTCTGGACTAGAAACGGTAGGTTGATTAAAACTTTGACGGGACACAAAGGCTGGGTGACTAGCGTTAGTTTCAATCCCGACGGTTCCATGCTGGCTTCGGCTAGCGATGACGGTACGGTGAAATTGTGGAATCGGGATGGTCGTTTGCTGAGGACTTTTGAAGGGGCTCACAACAGTTTTGTGTTGGGGGTGGCTTTCAGCCCTGATGGGCAAATGCTGGCTTCGGCTGGTTATGACAATTCGGTGAAGTTGTGGAATGTGGATGGGACTTTGGTGGCGACGCTACTCAAGGGTTCTAGCGACAGCGTGACTAGCGTCAGTTTTAGCCCGGATGGTTTGTTGATTGCTTCGGGTAGTTACGATCGCAAGGTGAAGTTGTGGAGTCGTAGTGGCACTTTGTTGAAAACTTTGACTGGACATAAAGACAGTGTGATGAGTGTGAGTTTTAGCCCGGATGGGAAGGTTCTGGCTTCTGCTGGTAGGGATAATCGGGTGATTTTGTGGAATTTGGACTTGGACGATTTGTTGGTGAGGGGCTGCGATTGGGTGGGGGATTATCTGAGGACTAATCCCAATGTCAGCGATCGCGATCGGCGCCTCTGCGACGGGGTAGCGCCTAAATCTCAGTTTTAGTCAGTTGGCGGTTGGAGGTTGACGGTTGTCATTAGTTGCCAATGCCCCATGCCCGATGCCCGATGCTACTTTCCTGTTCCAAACTTTCCTTATCCCAACTCTTCCCCTTCCCCCCCGCTTCCTGTAAAGTAAATAATTGTAAAGAAATATGAGTTTTCTCTTATCCTCTGGTTAAGACTGCCAGCTAGTATTCATTCACAATTGAGACCCAGATTAGAACTTCCTATGTCACAGTTTTCCCCACGCCAATTTCTAGCCTCTGCTGCTGCCTTTTTCCTGGCTTTGTCCCTATGGGCGATCGCACCAGCAGCCCATGCTTTCAACAATCCTGATTTGTTGCCACAAATTCAGACTCCGATCATTGATTTAGCTAAAGCCCTTACAGAGATTGAAGAACAGGACTTGGCAAAAAATTTAAGTGCCTTTGAGGCGGAAACTGGCTGGAAGTTGCGAGTGCTGACTCAGTACGATCGCACCCCCGGTTTGGCCGTCAAAAATTATTGGGGCTTAGATCAAAAGAGTGTGCTGTTAGTTGCCGATCCGCGAGGTGGCAATCTCCTGAACTTTAATGTGGGAGACTCTTTGTATCCTCTGTTGCCGCGCACTTTTTGGGTGGAACTGCAAACCCGCTACGGTAATCAGTTTTTTGTGCGGGACAATGGGGAAGATCGAGCGATTATTGAATCTTTGGAGTCGATCGAAGGCTGTCTGCGTCAAGGTGGATGTCGCGTGGTTCCCGGTTTGCCTAGGGAACAGTGGATTTTGACTTTAATTTCTTCGGTGCTAGGCGGGGTCATCTGCGGGTTTGCAGCTCAACCACGGAAACCGGGACAGTTGGTGGCTTGGCAGTGGGCGCTGATTTTTTCGCCTCTGTGGGGCATCTTGTTTTTTGCCTTCGGTGTCGGCCCTGTGGTGATTCGGACTTCTGAGTGGCTGCCTTTGGTGCGGAATGTGGCTGGTTTTGCGATCGGGGCTTTGGTGGCATTCCTCACTCCCGTACTCGGCAAGTCCTCACCCTCATCAGAAAGTTAGTTTCTACCTTGGCAGTTGGCAGTTGGGAGTTGGCAGTTAACTAAAAGCTGATAAGCTGATACTTGATAATTCACAGGCGACAGCTATTCAACACATGGAATGGCACTTAAGCGATGCCCAGAGTCTGGGATTAATCGATAACGAAATTGGCGATCATGGTTTTTCGGCGGCGGAATATGAAATTGTCCGCCGTGTGATTTATGCAACCGCTGATTTTGAATATAAGTCTTTAATCAGTTTTTCCGATCAGGCTTTGCAAGCTGGGGCGGCAGCTTTGGCTGCTCGGACTACGATTGTGGTAGATGTGCCCATGGTCCAGGTGGGGATTACGCCACTGCTCCAAAGTACCTTTGCCAATCCGGTGTACTGTTCAATGGAAGCTTTGACGCGCCCTCAAAAGGAAAAAACGCGGGCTGCTTGGGGGATTGAAACCTTGGCTAAACGCTATCCAGAGGGAATTTTTGTAGTTGGCCAAGCTCAAACTTCTCTGTCGGCGATCGTCGATTTAATTGAGGCTGAGGAAATTCGCCCTGCTTTGGTGATTGGGACTCCTTCTGGGTTTGTGGGGGTGGATGTGGCTAAGTCTCGCTTACACGATTCGATGATTCCTCATATTCGGATTGAGGGGCGGAAGGGTTCGGCGGTGGTGGCTGTGGCGATTGTGAATGGGCTGGTGGATTTGGCTTGGCAGGCTTACGGCCAAGAGGGGAATAGTTGATATTACCTGAAAGGTGGCAACTGCTGCTTGATTTTAGGCAGTAGTTGCTTGATTTTGATTCCAAACATAAACACAAACCACACTGCGCCACCGGCTCCCAAACTAATCAATAGCACTAACACAAAAGGATGAATTTCAACACTACTCAATAATGGCAAGTAAAATTTGCGATCGGGCGCGTCTTGTTTAATCAAATAAGGAGCGCCACCAGCCACTACTCCCGCTACTCCCAAACCAAAGCCCACTGCTTGAATCGTAACTTCAAGTTTCGCATCCCGATAAGCTTCTTCAATGGAGACAACGCCTCGAATTGCTTCCATTGCCTTATCTAGCAAACCCGAACCGTGTTGGAAATAGCCTAAATCTGCCTGAATCTGCCTTTGAAACTGCGGGCAATTTTGCGTGCTGAATGTTGCGAGAAAACTTAAATCGGCATCACTATCATTATACTTTTTACAAGCTTTGATGTCAAGACTTATTTGATTTAATTTATCTTGGTAATTTTGGGCATTAATGGCGATCGTATTTTCGCGAAACTGCAAATCACTAAGCATCCGGGCATACTTGACAGCCCGCTGCGGAAGCTCAATCATCTGAGTTTCCAGAAACTCTAATTCCTCCTCATTTAAACCAGCACCTTTCGATTGTCGTTGCTGAGCTTTATCCCGCTGCAAATACTGGAAAGTCTTGTCAATATCCAAGTCAATTTGTTTGTACTCCTCGCGAATCACCGCGTAAAGTTTGCGGCAATCGCCATAAGCCCGAAGAATCTTATTGCGGTACAAAAACAAATCCATAAAATCACTGTAGCGCGTCTCATCCCAGATATCATCAGTTGTTGGACTGTTAAAAAACCAGATAATAATGTGACAGTAACTATCGGGCTGATTAAGATTTCCATATTCCAAAATTGGACTACCAAATAACTCGCCTTCACGACATAAATCCGGGAGATTGTCACCAGAAATCAATTTTTCCAGACACTCTTTACCTAAATTTTTGATAAACTGTGGATTTTCCCGCGCCTCTCGATTTTGTTCGACACTCAGCCAAGCCGTAAGCAGCAAAGTTTGCCCGAAATAACTCTGCACAAAATCTGGCAACAAGCAGTTATCGGGATTAAACTGCTTCAAGATGCTAACATCGACATCTGGTGTTTTAATGTTGTTAACTTTTTTGGGAATCCGAATTTGTAAACCCAGGGCATAGCTGTCGTCAATTCGCATCGGTAGGGCGAAACCCTTGACAGGAATAAGTTGATTTTCAAAGAAAATCTCCTTATCAAAAGGCAGAGAATTGCGGTTGCCAACCGCTTGTTTGTCGATCAGGTTAACTCGCAATCCCGCAGGTGGGTTTTTGATGTACAAATTGTTGGCATTTAATTCCGTATTGACTGCCAACTTATCTTGCAATATCTCGTTGGATTTGTGCCACAAACTTGCAAATTCCACAGGGGAATTCGACTCTGAATCTAGGGCGTTGCAGAGGTGAAAAGCAAACAGATAGACGTTGGGGGCATAGATTTTGCTACTTGGAGTCATTGGTGGTATCTGATTGATTATCTGCGGCGCTTTCTTGAAGTTTTTTGTAGCTATCTTCAATGCTGGTACGCAGAATTTGAGTAATATTGGTTAGCGGCTGCATTGTAGTTGGGGTGGGTTCGCCCGGATCATCAATTTCTTTTTTGCATTTAGCAACAGCAATTTTTAATTCCTCTCCCAATGTATGAATGGCGCACCACTTGCTGATAGTCATAGCAATGGGAAACAATTCATCATCTGCTGATTCGGCTATTTCTGCTTTTAATTTAGGTAAATCTTGCCATGCTGTCGGCATGAAAATACTGGGATTTTCGTGCAGCCATTGCAGGAAAGCATAGATAATTTTGTCAGGTTCCATTGTAATTACTCCCGTGATTTAAAAAATATAAATTCGTAGGGGCGGGTTCACCAACCATAATAGCCTGAAATCGACAATCTCGAAAACCCGCCCAACCCAACGAAAAATCATCATCTACATTTTAACATTTGGTGCAAATTTCAGGTTGATGGGGGTTATTGGTGGGGTGGGGCGGGTTTATTTAGATTTTTGGTAATTGTTATATATTGTTGGTAAAACCCGCCCCTACAAAATTTGGGTAAATGTTCAATCATCTACATTTTAACATTCGATGTAAATTTTAGGTTGATGGGGGTTATTGGTGGGGTGGGGCGGGTTTATTTAGATTTTTGGTAATTCTTATATATTGTTGGTAAAACCCGCCCCTACAAAATCATGTGTTCCTACCTAACTTAATATCCAGTCGCACAGAATGCGGCCCAATATATCGGATCGCGGAACGGCTGTTCCTCACTCGAACACACTAACCATAATTCCACACTTTGTCTGGATTTTTCATCTAAATTTAACAATCCTACCCAAACTCGAAAATCCTCCTCACTCACAGCGCGCATCCAGTTTTGCGCCGCATTCAAAGCAATCGCAACCGAATCTGCCTTCGGCAATTCCTGATAAAATTTAATCATCAAAATTGCCGTGGCAAAATCATCGACAGCCCACAAACTGCTGACAACATTCATGCTACCCGCATACAAGAAACCGCTGGGTAAACCAATGTACTCATCTGTCATGGCGGTGGAAGTTGTTAACCCGGTTTCGCAGGCGGAAAGTGTGACGAGACTGCACTTGGATAACTGCAATTCGCCGAAGATGTCGCGCAGGGTGAGGCATTTTTCGGGGATGGCTTTTCTGCCGCTGCGTAGGGTGACGTAGCGTTTAGTTTCTAGTCCATCTTTTTCTAACCCACCGTTAGCAAGAGGTTTTTCTTCTCTTAGCCCCCCCTTAGCAAAGGAGTTTTCTTCTCTTAGCCCCCCCTTAGCAAAGGAGTTTTCTTCTCTTAGCCCCCCCCTTAGCAAAGGAGTTTTCTTCTCTTAGCCCCCCCCTTAGCAAGGGGGGGTTGGGGGGGTTAATTTCTGGGGGTTGGGGGGGGTTAATTTCTGGGGGTTGGGGGGGGTTAATTTCTAATACCGGTTCGAGGGAATCCGCTAAGACTAGGGATGATTGTAGCGGATAGTCGAAGTCGAATACGCCGTGACAGGAAAAGTGCAGGTAGCTGGCATTTGCGATGTTTTCTCCGTTGGCGTTGAAGGCGATTTTTGTGGCTTGTTTTTTGAGTAATATTTGATGCAAGTCGAATCGGGTTTTGATGGTTTCTACTTCCATATCGGCGTTGAATAAGTCTTCGGTGGGATTCTGGAGGGCGAAGAGTTGTTGTTGATTTGGTGGGGGGGATTTTCTGGTGGTACAGTCAATTGGCAAAGCGGTGGGAGTGCGAACTTCTAAAGCTGCTTCATAAAATGCGATCGCCTTTTCGATATTCTCACCTCTGTCTCCCCAAATTCTGTCTTTGTAAGCTGTTGCTAAATTATTTTGAGTCATCGCCCAATCTTGAGGCAAAGCTGGGCGGGTACGAACTTCTAAAGCAGCTTCATAACATTCGATCGCCTTTTCGATATTCTCACCTCTGTCTCCCCAAATTCTGTCTTTGTAAGCTGTTGCTAAATTATTTTGAGTCATCGCCCAATCTTGAGGCAAAGCTGGGCGGGTACGAACTTCTAAAGCAG
>NZ_JAHRFC010000053.1:33610-37013 GCF_020883015.1 Microcoleus sp. CAWBG640 | reverse complement strand
TAGGTAGAAAGTTGGTTGTGTTGGTATTGCAATACTTTTTGATTTTTAGATCCACGCAACACGTCTATGATGTGATTCATGCCAAATTTTTCTTTGCATCTAGCCACGCAGGAAAGAAATTTCATGGCTTCTATTGTGCAGTCTTCTACGGGTTTTTGATGGCAACAGTTATCGCAATTTCCACAATTTCCGGGGAATGAGTCGCCAAAATAACTTAGCTGAATTGTGCGACGACAATCGGTTGATTGAGCGTAGTTGATGACTCTTCGCAATTGTTGGCGGGCTATGCGCTGTTCTTGTTCATCGGGTTTTTGATCGATGATATATTCGATGGTTTTGACATCACCGAATCCAAAAAATAGGGTACAATGGGATGGTTCGTTGTCTCTGCCTGCTCGACCTGATTCTTGATAGTATCCTTCGAGATTTTTGGGTAAGTCGTAGTGAATTACAAATCGGACATCGGGTTTGTTGATTCCCATGCCGAAGGCAACTGTGGCTACCATTACTTGTACGTCGTCGCGAATGAAGCGGGTTTGGTTGGTTGTGCGATCGCTATCGTTCATGCCAGCGTGATAGGGTAAAGCTGGGATGCCACTTTGTTGCAATTTATAGGCAACTTCTTCTACTTTTTTGCGGCTGAGACAGTAGATAATTCCCGAACCGCCTTTTTTTTGGATTATTTGCAAAACTTCGGCAAAACTGTGCTTGGTTTTGGACCTAACTTCGTAGTATAAATTGGGGCGATTGAAACTGGCGACGTGGATGTAAGGATTGCGCAGGGTTAACTGCTGGATAATGTCTTGGCGGACGCGCTCGGTGGCGGTGGCAGTTAGTGCCATAATGGGGATGTCTGGGTAGCGATCGCGCACTCGTTCCATTTGTCGGTATTCGGGACGAAAATCGTGCCCCCATTCGGAAACGCAGTGGGCTTCGTCGATCGCAAAGGCCGAAATTCCCAACTTAGCTGCTACTATATCTAAGAATGGCAAAAATCTCTCGCCCAGCAAGCGTTCAGGAGCAACGTAGAGTAGTTTAATTTTACCTTCGAGAATTGCTGTTTCGCGCGATCGCACTTCCTGAGAATTCAAAGTGCTATTGAGAAAAGTCGCCCCAATCCCATTATCTACCAAAGCTTCCACCTGGTCTTGCATCAAAGCAATTAAGGGGGAAACAACTACACTTAAACCCGGTTTCAATAGGGCTGGCAATTGAAAACACAAAGACTTGCCACCCCCTGTCGGCATCACAATCATCTGATCTCGTTTTTGGAGAGCAGCTTCGACAATTTCTCGTTGTCCCGCACGGAAGGAGTCATAGCCAAAGAAATGTTTCAGAGCTTGTTCGAGGGTGGGTGGGACAGGAGATGTGGGCAGATTCGACCCTGACATTTGCAGTAGTTGGTTTGTGAGTTCTACATTATTCTATGCTTTTTGAGTACAAATACAGTTACAATAATTAAAATTCTTAATTTAACCAGAGAAACCGATGCCGAAAGCTATTTGGAATGGTGCCGTTTTGGCCGAGAGCGACAAGTGCGAAGTCGTAGAAAACAATCTTTATTTCCCGCCAGATGCCATCAAGCCTGAATATTTTAAGGACAGCAGCACCCACACTACTTGCGGTTGGAAAGGTGTCGCTAGTTACTACAGTATTGAAGTGGGTGGACAAGTTAATAAAGATGCCGCTTGGTATTATCCTA
Source organism: Microcoleus sp. CAWBG640 (assembly GCF_020883015.1). Taxonomy (NCBI): domain Bacteria; kingdom Bacillati; phylum Cyanobacteriota; class Cyanophyceae; order Oscillatoriales; family Microcoleaceae; genus Microcoleus; species Microcoleus sp. CAWBG640. Next base: position 35,311 of record NZ_JAHRFC010000053.1, on the reverse strand, counting down.
CTCCGAAAGATGCTGCTAAAAATATTGCAGGCTACATTGCTTTTTGGAAAGGAGTTAAGGTAGAAGCTTAAGGCTTGTTTGAGTTAATCTCTTGATAGAACAGGCCATCCAGCCTGTTCCACCAAGAGTTAGTTTTCTGGTATTTTCAAAGCTCGAACAGGCGGGAGTTTCTGCTATACTATGACTCTGCCCAAGCAGCCGCAGCTTCCCATCCCAAACCGCGACGAACAATCACCGGTTCTTTGTCTGTTAAATCTAGGATGGTAGATACTTGATATCCAGGATCGGAACCGTCATCAACAATAAGATCTACCAATTTTTCCAAACAGTCAAATAGTTCAGCTTTGCCAAAGTTTTGTGTTTTGCTAGCGACAGCAGGTGCTTCACCTTCATCATCAGCAGTGATGTGAGCGGATGTGGAAATAATTGGATTTCCCAAGGCTTCCAATAGTGTAAAACAAATTGGGCGATCGGGAACGCGAATGCCCGTAGTTTTGCGTTTTGGGTTCATCACCAACCGGGGTACTAACTTGGTAGCTGGTAACACAAACGTATAAGGTCCAGGAATTAATCGCTTGATAATCCTGTAAGCTTCGTTGGTGACAATGGCATACTCGGCAATATTTGACAGAGAAGAACAGAGGAACGTTAAAGGTTTATCATTAGAGAGTTGCTTGATCTGCCGGACTCGTTCTACCGCAGATTTAGCATTGATATCGCAGCCGATCGCATAAACCGTATCAGTCGGATAAAGCATTACGGCCCCAGCTTTTAGGGAAGCTTTAATCTTCTCGATTCGGTCTTTTTGGGGTGTAACTGGATGCACTTCGTAAATAATTGCCATGTTATGATATTGCAGGCTAATTGGGCGATGGAAATATCCGCTGAAACAATCAATGATGAAAATTAATTGTTAATAATGAATAAAATAGCTTATTTTGAATGCCCAACCGGTATTGCTGGCGATATGTGTCTGGGAGCCCTCGTCCATGCCGGCGTCCCCTTGGAGTACCTAATTGAAAAACTACATTTATTGGGAATTTCGACAGAGTATCAACTGCGTACCGAATTAGTCCATCGCAATACTCAACAAGCAACTAAATTTCATGTGGATTTGATTGCGGATTTGCCGAAAAAAGCTCAAAATCTGGCTGCTGACTCTACCCTCGATCCCTCGGAAACCGAATCCCCCACATTCGATCGCACTCACCACCACCATCACCACGGTGACGAACATTCTCACCATCACAATGCTGGGGAGGCCGAAACTAGCCACACTCCCCATCGCAACTTGCCAGAAATTGAGCGCATCATCCTCTGTGCCCAGTTACCGGCGCGAGTGGAAGCCTGGAGTTTGGCCGTATTTCGCAAATTGGCAGAGGCTGAAGGTGCCGTACATGGTATCGGCCCAGAGGAGGTTTATTTTCACGAAGTGGGCGCTACGGATGCACTTGTGGATATTATCGGTACTTGTTTGGGTTTGGATTGGTTGGATATTGATGAGTGTTACTTTTCGGCAATGCCCACTGGGGGCGGTACGGTGAAAGCAGCCCACGGCAGATTGGTGGTGCCGACACCGGCGGTGATGCGTTTGTGGGAAATGCACCAAGTGCCGGTTTATAGCAATGGGATCGATCGCGAATTGTGTACGCCAACGGGGACTGCGATCGCCTGTACTCTGGCTTCTGGGTTTGGCCCGCC
>NZ_JAHRFC010000053.1:0-33510 GCF_020883015.1 Microcoleus sp. CAWBG640 | reverse complement strand
GGTATTGGAAACCCAAATTGATGATTTGAGTCCCCAGGCGATCGCCTATGTTTTTGATGCTTTGTTTGTCTGCGGTGCTCTGGATGTTTTTACTCAACCAATTGTGATGAAAAAGTCGCGGCTGGGGGTGTTGTTAACTGTGATTTGTCATCCCGAACATCAGGCTGCTTGCGAAACAACGATATTTCGCGAAACTACTACTTTGGGAATTAGGCGATCGACTCAACAAAGAACTATTTTGCACCGAGAAATCCAGAAAGTTCAAACCAAGTACGGCCCAGTACATATCAAAGTTGCCAAGAGTGGAGAAATGATTACTAATGTGCAGCCGGAATACGAAGATTGTGCAGAAATTGCCCGACTTAACAATATTAGCTGGCGGGAAGTTCATCGTTTGGCGCTGCAAAGTTGGTACGAGGGGTGATACAGCCTATTCTAGTTTCATGACTTTAATCTGCGACATTTGTGACTAAATGCCCGTCTTCCATGTAAATAATGCGATCGGCAATATCCAAAATACGATTGTCGTGGGTGACAAGCAAAATTGTGCAACCTTGTTCTTTGGCTAGTTTCTGCATAATTTCTACCACATCTCGCCCGGATTTTTTGTCTAAAGCAGCAGTGGGTTCATCGGCTAATACTATTTTAGGGTGGCTGACTAACGCACGGGCGATCGCCACTCTTTGTTTCTGTCCTCCTGACAAATTTTCGGGGTAATAATTAGCCCTCTCTCCCAAACCAACTGCTTCTAACATTGCTATGGACAAAGCATCCATATTCTGATTTAGCATTTCTTTATGCAATTCCAAAGACATTCGCACGTTTTGCTTAGCTGTCAAAAATGTCATCAGATTGTGTGCTTGAAAAATATACCCAATTTGCTTTCTCAGTTTGGTTAATTGATGTTTGCTCGCTGAGACTATTTCTTGTCCCAGAATTTTGAGACTCCCTTCCTGGGCAGAACGTAAGCCTCCTAACATGGTTAATAACGTGGTTTTCCCGGAACCGGAGGGCCCCGTCATAATTACTATTTCTCCTGGGTTGATATCCAGATTTATGTCAAATAAGGCTTGTTTTTTGAGGGACCCTTGGCCGAAGTAGTGATTGAGGTTTTTGACGGAAATTACTGGTTCGGTTATTGTGGTTGTTTCAGCAGGGAGATTTAGGGTTTCCATGGGGATTTTTGGGTCAAAATTTACCGATAATTAGCGCTGATTAAAAGATGTCTGCGGGGTCTGCTGATTGAAGTTTCCGAAGGGCGATCGCACCGGAACCTGTACACATCACAATCGTCAAACCTAACACTACTACTGCTCGATTTGTGGTCATTATAATTGGTAGTAAAGTGGCAGATTGTGCTAGGGAATACATTCCATTGGCGATAATAATTCCTGGCATAAAACCTAAAACTGCTAAGAGGAGAGCTTCTTGAATTAAGACTCCTACTAAATAGCGATCGCTATATCCCATTGCTTTTAAAGTAGCATATTCTGCTAAGTGGTCGGAAACATCGGAGTAAAGAATTTGGTAAACAATAATTAGACCCACAATAAATCCGATGATAGTGCCAAATCCAAAAATAAAGCCAATGGGGGTAGCATTTGCCCAGTAAGCTTTCTCGATTTCTGCAAATTCTGCTAAGGTTAAAACTTTAACATCATTGGGTAAAGTTGCTTGTAGCATAGACTGGACTTTTTTGATATCTGTACCGGGTTTAAGGGTGATTAAACCCACATCCATTTCATCGGGTTTCCTTTCGGGAAATAAGTTCATGAATGTGGAGTCACTGACTATGACATTCCCATCAGCGGTGAAAGAAGTACCGAGGGTAAATAAACCCGATACTTGAATGTTGCGTTTGTTTAGTTCAGTTTCAAGGCTGGATTCTTTCTGGATAATTTGGGCAATATCGCCATATTCAGGTCTCGAAGATTGGTCGAATAAGGCATGATTAAACATTTGAATTTGATGCAGTTGTTTGTTGACATCGGGCAAATTAAATGTTATGTTTCCCGGATCTACTCCAAAAATTAAAATCGCTCTCGTAGTGCGATTGGTGGGATTTCGCCACCGCCCGATATCAATATGCAAAGAAGTTACAGATTTGACTCCTTCAAATCCTTGGGCTTGGTATAATCTATCTCTTTTGAAACTTTTTACCGCAGCAAATGTTTCAAATTGAGGATTGATTAACACTAAGTCTGTTTGTAAACTTTGGTGCGGTTTAATAGCAGAATCGAAAAGTGCATCTCGGAATCCTAGTTGCACGAAGATTAGGATATCTGCAAAGGCAATGCCGGCAATGGCAACTGCAAGGCGGGTTTTTTCTCTGGTTACTTGCAACCATGCAAGGGGTGTTTTGCGAAACATATAATTCGGGAATGGGGGATGGGGAATGGGGAATTGGGAATGGGGAATTGGTTATTAGTTATTTGTAATTCGTAGGGGCGAAGCATGACCGCAGACAATTTATTAGTGATAACCAGAGATTTACAGCGGTCATGCTTCGCCTATGCGAAATCGGGATGATCCCTTTTATTCCGCATCTATCAGTGCTTGAATATCGCTGTTCATAATCAAGTTAATATGGCGCGTAATCTTGTCAATTTGCCAATCCCACCACCGAGTTTCTAATAGTTGTGCAACTTCAGCATCGCTGAAACGCTGTTTGATTATACCTGCGGGATTTCCACCGACAATGGTGTAAGCCGGAACATCTTTTACCACCACAGATTTAGCTGCAATCACCGCACCGTCGCCGATTTTGACTCCTGGCATAATCACTGCTTCGTAACCAATCCACACATCATTACCAATTACGATATCTCCTTTACTTGGCAATTCCATTAATAAATTTATGGCTGTTTCCCAACCATTACCAAAAACAGGAAAAGGATAGGTTGAAATGCCGTCTATTTTGTGGTTTGCACCGTTCATGATGAATTTGACATTGGTGGCGATCGCACAAAACTTACCAATAATTAATCTGTCATTTCCGTAGTTGTAAAGTACATTTTTCTCGAAGTTTTCCGGACCAGTCGGATCGTCATAGTAGGAGTAATCACCGACAATAATATTAGGCGATTTCACAAAGTTTTTGATGAAACCTACCCGCGACTGGTCTATCATGGGATAAGGTAGGTTTGGATCGGGACCAAATTCTGCCATAACTTTCCATCCTTAAAGGTTCGGATTCGGGACTTTAGTCTTTCTGAATTGCTACCATTACCTGCAAGTTTGTCAACCCTTCAACTTGTTTGCTACCTTCTGAATTCAAGTGAATTTTTACTTCCACTACTCGGCTGTCCAAGTTTTCTCCCGGTTGGTTGCTAAACACATTTTGTTTGCTGACTTTCAATCCAATCTCTTTAACAACTCCTGGCAATTCTCCGGGAAATGCTTGGCTGGTGACAGTTGCTTTTTGTCCAACCTTGATTTTGCTAATATCAGTTTGATAAACTTCGGCTACGACTACCATTTGCTCAGTTTTTCCTACATCCGCAATACCTTCGTCGCTAATTTTTTCGCCTGGGCGAGTATGAATTTTGAGGATTTTTCCGGGAGTTGGGGTGCGGATATAAGCTTGATTTAATTCCGCTTGGGCGCGCTTGACTTGGGCGATCGCACTATTGATTTCTGTTTCGGCTGCTTCTATGTCCACCGGGCGTACTTCGGCTATTTTTTCGAGAGTGGCTTTCGCTTCTTCTAGTTGTTGGCTACCACTTCCTTTGATGCGTTTGAGATTTGCTTGGGCTTCATTTAGCTGCTGTTTTGCTGTATTATTAATTCTCGAAAGATTGGCTTGGGCTTCCTTCAGTTGCTGTTTGGCTGTATTGTTGATTCGATCGAGATTTGCTTGGGCTTCTTCAAGTTGCTCTGTTGCTGTACTATTAATCCTGGTGAGATTTGCTTGAGCTTCTTTAACTTGCTGGCTGTTGGTTTCTACTGCTAGCTTTTTGGTATCCATTACGGATTTAGAAATTGCACCTTCGACAACAAGTTGTTGATTTCGCACGTATTCAGATTGTGCATTATTTAACTCTGCTTGCAACTTGTTAATCGCTGCTATTTGTGCTTGTTTTTCTCCTTTCCACTGTGCATTTATGCGGCTAATTGTTGCTGTTTGAGCTTTCTTTTCTCCTTCCCACTGGGCGGTGATTCTGTTAATTGTCGCTTGCTGGGCGCTTCTGTCTCCTTCCCATTGGGCGAGGGTGCGATCGACTGTTGCTTGTTGTGCTGTTTGATTCCCTTGCAATTCTGCTGCTAGCTTGCCAATTGTCGCTGATTGTGCTGCAATTTCTCCTGATTTTGCACCGGCTTTGACTTTTGCTAAATTTGCTTGGGCAACTTTTACTTTTTCTTTGGCTTCGTCTAAGGCAGATTTTAGCCGATCGCCTGCATCCAAAATTGCGATTAACTGCCCAGCTTTCACCCCATCGCCTTCTTTGACTAAAATCTGGGAAATGCGATCGCCATTGAGATTTTGCGATACTCCCAACCGAATCACTTCTCCTTGGGGTTCCAATCTTCCTAAAGCGGTTATTTTCCTAGCTGGAGGAGTTGTTTCCACAGGCAAAGGTTCAGCACTTTCACTGATAATTCCCGACTGAGAAATTCCGTAAAAAGCAGTACCCACGCTAATTAAAGCGCCAGCAATTACTAATCCCGTTACCAATCGATTATGAGGTTTGATGTAATCTTGAAAGTTCATATATCTCCTCTATTCGCCTTGTTTTTTTTCTAGATAAGCAACCAACAGCTCTTTTAATAAATTCGCTTGTTCTGTGAAAGAAATCCTTTCACCTTGATAAAATCTTCTTCCCAACAAACCATCAACATAGTTGATGATAAATATCGGAATTTCTGGATTGGAGATGCCTAAGTAGCAGCCTACGGCTTCTTCATAACGCTTTCCTGCTTCCTGAAGTGCCTGATTACTCTCAACCTCTTGCCGAGTTTTGTGATGACAAAAATCAAAGGTAATTGACAAACTTTTGACAATATAATCCTCACTTTTACAGACATATTCCATCAGTTTTTCAATCTTTTCACCTAGGGTTGGTGGATTTCCTAATTCCGCTAGCGCTTCTTCTTTTGTATCTTCATAGCTCAAGTATTCAATTAATTGGTCGAACAGGCTTTCTTTACTGGGGAAATAGTGGTAAAGCGTGCCTGTAGAAACTCCAATTTCTGAGGCTATTTCACGCATTGTTACTGAGGAATAGCCTTTTTCGGCAAAGATCTCAAAGCATTGGTTCAACAGTTGTTTGCGGTAGAGTTCGTGGTCAACTATCTTTGGCATAAGGTCGATCGATCTGACATGGTGGATTTTAGATCCTAGGTTATCGAAAATTTAAAATCGATCGAAACATATTACTATATCGAACATCCGATATAGTATAACCTAAATTTTAGCTAGGGCTTAGCTGTTGAGTTAGGTTATATTATATCGAACATTTGTTATAATTAATCTTGCACAAAGCGGTAGATTTTGTCAAGAGGTACAGTAAAATTATTTGAGTCAATGGAAATGACAGAAATTAATCCAACTGTATCGATCGCCTTTTTGCACCCTCTGGAAACCAGCTATGAAAGTCAGAAACTACGAAATAGGGGATACCGAACAAATTATCAAACTGTTTTATGAAACCGTACACCAAGTAAATATCCAGGATTACACAAAAGCACAAGTAGATGCTTGGGTTCCTGTTGACATCGACCGGGAAAATTGGGTCAAAAGTTTAAGCAATAAATTTACCTTTGTAGCGACAGAAGGTGACATAATTGCAGGTTTTGGAGAACTAGAAATCAACGGCCATATCGATCGCTTTTACTGTCACAAGGACTTTCAAAGGAAAGGAGTAGGTACAAAAATATTAGAACACATTGAAGCCAAAGCCAAGGAATTAGGACTAAAAAGCATATTTACAGAAGCCAGTATTACAGCCAAACCCTTCTTTGAAAACAAAGATTTTCGGGTAATTAAACAACAAGAGGTAGCACGGAGAGGGCAAAAATTTATTAACTTTGCCATGACCAAAAATCTCTAACATTTTTATCGGTATAATTTAGAGAGAATATTTTTATCAAGGAGTGGCAATTGTGACAGAAGCTACAAATGTGTTGGGTGGAAAATTAGAAACTTGCTGCACGTCGCCCATGACGGGATATTATCGGGATGGCAAATGCAATACAGGTGGTGGCGACTATGGGGCTCACACAGTTTGTGCTCAATTGACAGCAGATTTTTTGCAATTCAGCAAGTCGAGGGGAAATGATTTGATAACTCCAGTCCCCGCATTTAATTTTCCCGGTTTGAAACCAGGGGATTGCTGGTGTTTATGTGCGTCACGCTGGAAGGAAGCGATGGATGCTGGAGTTGCACCCAAGGTAGTTTTGTCAGCGACTCACGCCTTAACTTTGGAATACGTTTCTTTGGAGGAATTGAAGCAGCACGCTGCTGATTTGTAGGGAAAAATGGTTGACAGTTGACAGTTGACCCTTCGACTCCGCTGCTCCAACCGCGTAGCCGAAGGGTGGAAGGACACGGCGCGCCACAGTTGACAGTTGACCAATAACCAATAACTAATAACCAATAACTAATAACCAATAACTAAGGACTATATTCAGTATATTTACGCACATTAATCATAACTTTACAATTCTGGGATAGACAAAAGGTGAAGATTACGGAATTGATTTTGGCAAGTCTAGCCATAATAGACGTAAAAATACTGATTAGCAGTAATTATTTAGCCTGTTGTCGATCGATTGGCATCGCAACAGCGCTACGACAGGCAACTCCTAATTTGTTTAAACAAGCTTCAAAATATCCCTGATTTGCAAAATGAGTATCCCAGTTAACGGTAAGAGTTGACAGGAAAAGTTTATGCTTAAAAAATAGGCTTGCCTAAAAATCAGAGTGCCTCTCAGAGAAACTATGTCACAGTCTAACAAATCAAGCTATTGCTCCTGTGCGAGGGCGCAAACGCCAGAAACTACTACTAACTTGCAGCTCATAGTAGAACAGCTAACAGCAGAATTAAACAACACCCGCGAGCAACTTCAAGGGGAAATCGATCGCCTCAAAACAGCTAACGAGACTTGGCAAAGAGCGATGGGTGTTGCTCCGATTCTGCTATGGGCGACAGACAAAAACGGCAAATTAACGCTTGCCGAAGGCAAAGGACGAGAAAATTGGGGTTTTTCGCCAGAAGAACTCACCAGAACCTCGATTTTTGAAGTCTACAATCACCATCCAGATATCTATGAAAATATGACTTGGGTATTGGCGGGAAACTCACGCTATTGGAATGCCCAACAGGGGGATTTAATATACGAAATTCGATCGACACCTGTATACAATTCCCAGGGCGAAGTTGTCGGTGCCGTCGGTGTTTCTACGGAAATAGGGGATGGATCGCGATCGCCAGCGGCATTGCAAAAAGCAAATCAAGAATTACAACGCCAGCTTCAGCAGCAAACAAAAAACTTTCATGCAGCACTTTACGAAAGCGAAAAAAAGTACCGCAATCTCGTCCAAACCTCCCAAGAATTAATTTGGTCCGTCGATATTCAAGGCTTGTTGACCTTTGTCAATGCCGCCGCGGAACGTATCTACGGTTATGAACCACCAGAAATGATCGGGCGCAGTTTCACCGAATTTTTGCTTCCCGAACACAAACCCTTACAAATACAAATATTTGAACAACTTTTAGATAACACCAGTGTTCAGCCCCCAGCACCTAACTATGCTTACGAAACAGTACATCTTCGCAAAGACGGCACTCCCGTTCACCTGCGGGTAAACAGCATCGTTAACCAAGCCGAAAACGGCACTATTTTAGGACTAACTGGTACGGCGACAGATATTAGCGATCGCAAGCGATCGGAAGAAGCTCTAGAAAAAACAACCGACCAACTTTGGGCAGTTTTAAATGCCGTACCGGGATTAATTTCTTGGATCGATTCAGATTTGCGGTATATAGGAGTCAACCAGCACTTAGCAACTTCTTTCAAGCGTTCTCCTGAAAGCTTTGTTGGTGAAGAAATAGGGTTTCTCGAACGAGGGTCTAACTTTGGACAACTACTGCGACAATTTTTTGAAAGTTCAGATCGGGAAACATCCCAAGAAATAGAAATAGAAATTAACGGCTCCCTGCGCAACTATTTAATAGTAGCTCAAAAATATCATCAAGGAACCGCAGCAGTATCTGTAGGAATCGACATTACCGATCGCAAACGCGCCGAAGCTCAAAAAACCAAATTAATTGCTTCGTTGCAAGAATCAGAACACAAATTTAGGAGCCTTTATGAAGCCACCAGCGACGCAGTAATGTTGCTAAATGAAGAGATGTTTTTTGACTGCAACTTCGCTACATTAAAAATGTTTGGCTGTAGCAAAAAAGAAGATTTCTATGGTAAACATCCCAGGGATTTATCTCCACCATTTCAGCCTAAAGGAGAAGATTCAAAGACTCTTTCTAAACAAAAAATAGCCACAGCCATGGAAACAGGAAGCTGTCGATTTGACTGGGTTCATAAACGACTCGATGGTTCAGAATTTCCCGCAGAAGTGCTGTTAAACAGCATGGAAATTAATGGAGAAAAATTCTTACAAGCAGTAGTGCGCGACATTACGGACCGCAAGCGAGATGAAGATCAAATCAAAGCTTCCCTCGCCGAAAAAGAAGTGCTACTCCAAGAAATTCATCACCGCGTCAAAAACAACCTACAAGTTATTTCCAGTTTGCTCAAACTTCAGTCTCGCTATATTCAAGATAGCCACGTTACTGAAATGCTAAAAGAAAGCCAAAACCGCGTCAGGTCAATGGCTCTGGTTCACGAACAATTGTATCAATCCAAAGACTTATCAAAGATTGACTTTGCTGATTATATCCACAACTTAGCCCAAAATTTATTCCAAGCCTATGAAATCAATGCCAAAGGAATTAAATTACAAACAAAAATTGCACCATGTTTTATGAATATTGACACCGCAGTTCCTTGCGGATTAATTATCAACGAATTTGTGACAAATTCCCTAAAGTATGCTTTTCCAGAGCAACCTCAAGGTACAATTAAAATAGATTTCAGTTTCGATAATGACAGGGTTTGCGTGCTAGTTGTTAGCGACAGCGGCATTGGTTTACCCAAAGACTTAGACTATAAAAATTCTCGCACATTGGGTTTGCGTTTAGTAGTATCTTTGGTTAAACAAATTCGCGGGAATATAGAACTTGTAAAAACTGCCGGGACAGTTTTCAAAATAACATTTTCACAACCAGAAATGCACCAGGAGAGCAAACCTAATGTCAAATAATAAAATACTGATAGTCGAAGATGAAAGCATCATTGCTGAAGACCTTTTCGACAGTTTGACAAGTCTGGGATATCAAGTAACTGCCATTGTCTATTCTGGGGAAGAAGCGATTATAGCCGCATCAGAAGTGCGACCAGATTTAGTGCTGATGGATGTGAATTTACAGGGAGAAATAGACGGGATAACAGCGGCAGAGAAAATTAGATCGCGCTTTCAAATCCCAGTGATTTACCTCACAGCTTATGCCGATGAGAATACATTGCGACGAGTGAATTCTACCAAACCTTTTGGTTGCATCATCAAGCCATTTGAAGAAAAAAACTTGCACACAACTATTCAAATAGCCCTTCACCGACATCAGTATGATTGCTTGACAAATCTACCAAATCGTTCCTTGCTGCGAGAAAAGCTAAGTCAGCTATTAAACGAACAAACAGAATTGTCAGAATTCATTCCGGTTGTCACTCTCAGCTTAGATAGAATTAACCGGATTAATAGTACCTTGGGACACCATATTGGTGATTTAGTAATTTGCAGTATTGCTCAGCGGCTGAATAACTGTACAAACAAAATTAATCTGGTGGCTCGTTTGGAAGCAGCCGAATTTGCGCTGGTTCTCGAACCTGTGAAAGACAAACAGGATGCGGTCAAGATTGTTCACAGCATTTTGGAAATTGTCGCCCAAGCAATCATTGTAGAAAGCAGCGAAGTTTACCTCACGGCTAGTATCGGTATTTCTTTGTATCCGGGCGACGGTAGGGATGCAGAGGATTTGCTAAAAAATGCTTATACAGCTATGTACTATGCTCAGGAAAAAGGTGGAAATAATTATCAATTTCATGCCAGAAATATTGCAACTAATTCTATCAATAAACTAGCTCAAGAAATTAGTCTTCGTAATGCTTTAAAAAGGTCAGAATTTGAAGTTTACTATGAGCCGAAAGTAGAAATAAAGAGTGGAAAAATAGTAGGTGCAGAAGCTTTAGTGCGTTGGAACCATCCAGAAATGGGACGGGTTTCCCCTGGAGAATTCATTCCCATGGCGGAAGAAATGGGCTTGATTGCGCCTTTGGGGGAATGGGTATTAGAGACGGCTTGTAGGCAAACTCAAGCTTGGCAAGCGCAGGGTTTGGGTCCGCTAAGAGTAGCAGTCAACGTGTCAGCCCGCCAGTTCGATCAAAAAAATCTGACGCAAAGAGTCAGTGAAATATTAACAGAAACTGGTCTGGACCCTAAATATCTGGAATTAGAATTGACGGAAAGTCTGGTGTTGCAAGATGAAACAGCAGTATCCCAAGCTTTTAGTGTGTGGAAAAAAATGGGAATTAGGGTGGCAATTGACGATTTTGGCACGGGATATGCTTCCTTAAGTTATTCAAAGCGGTTTCCCTTTGATGTTCTGAAAATAGATAAGAGTTTTATTCGCAATATTACAGAGGATCGTCAGAATGCAGCGATTACGATCGCGATTATTCAAATGGGACACTCGATGAATATGACGGTGGTGGCTGAGGGGGTGGAAGATGAACAGGAACTTGCTTTTTTGTGTACTCACGATTGTGACGAAATTCAAGGCTATTTTTTCAGCAAGGCTTTGCCCCAGGATGAGTTTGAAGCGCTGTTGAAAAGTGGTAAGCGCTGGGAGTTATGGAAGACGGAAGAAGGAAAAAGGAAAATGCAATAAATCCGATCGCCCTTTAAATCCTGATGGTTGGGCGATCGGAATAAAGCCGATTTGCCAAAGCTTACAGCGGGAACTGCTGTGTATTAAAAACAGCTCATCCCGTGTGTGGTTAGACGGCGGAGAAATTGTCGATAAATCGCCCCGCTGAGAAAACCGCGCGGTGTTAGACTGCCGGAACCGCTACCCGATTCTTGGGAACAATCTGTGGCTGATAGGAAAATACCTCTCGCTCACGGGGATTGACGGTAACTTTGATCCACTGCACGTCGTTGAGGCCATTCGCCACATTGTCGCCAAAGGTCTCGACGCGAGTGAAGTTCTCAAGGCGTTGACCCTCACTATCCAGAAATGGCTTGTCAATGCGGTAGTAGTGCGAGTCGCCATGCACGTAGGCCACCGGCTTACGGAAAGCGATCGTCTCATCGCGAAGCGCGATTAAAAAGTCCTTGTAGCCATCAGGCGTGAGAGTGCCATCAGCCTGCTTATCGGTTTCCACCAGTGTTTTCGGATCGCGCAAAGGCGCTCTGGTGCCATCGGTTAGATCCCACCCCGGATTGGCTTGGGTGATAATCATCACCGCCACTGAATTGCTGTCCTTGGCTGCTTTAAAGCTCTCACGCAACCAGACAATATTGGATTGGTTGCGTGCGTTATACTCAGCCGAGTCAGGTGCGGTGTCACAGAGGTTGTTGCATGAACCGGGAACGTTGAGGGTGACATAGGTAACATTACCGACTGCCCAGCGACGGTTTTCGACACAGGGTACGGCACCCTCAACGCCGAGGCACAGCGGCGCTGTCTGCACTTTCTGGGCTAGCTTACGTTGTCCGAGTGTAAACTTGGTGTTGAAGAATAGCTGACGCTCGCGATCGAGCCGCTCGCGTGATGAGAATCCACCGTTTGCGGGGCGATCGCAGTCAGTCCAATCGTTATCGCCCGGTGTGAAGGCTGCCGGTGCCTTCAGCGCGTTGAAGAATCCGAGGGATTGCTTATAGAAATCTTCGCTACAGGTGGTCGGCGTGACCGAGCCGGGGGTACCACTGCCCGCCTTCAGATCGCCGTCGTGGACTGTAAAGACCAGGTTTTGCGAGTTCATGTCAGCGATCAGGTTCGGAACCCCCGTCAACGCCTGTACGTCTGAGTAGGGAAGATCGCCCCAAAGGCCGATCGCGTACAGCTCGCTCTTGTTCTCCTGTTTGCGCTCGGCAGCAGTTGCTACACTGATGGCGGAAGTGGCCAGGAATACTAAGATCGCCCATAAACAAATATTACGTAGCACGCGCTTAGTGGTAACGCGCTCAAACACGGAGTAACTAAACTTCATGATATAAATATCCTCAATTATTCTTTGCCTCGGAGAGCGTATGTTGGACAAATAGCTGCTGTCCAAACCATTCAAGCCAAAGCTTAGTGTATTGGATATAGTTTATTAAGGAGTTACGAGCAGGTTATTTATGAGTTATGAGTTTGATTTTTGACAGACAATTTAACAACAAGTCCTGATTACGAACCAAAATTCAAAAAATTCGATCGGCTAACCAGTTTCCTAACCACAGTCCAAAACCAGAAGTAGCCACTAACAGAATAGAGGTGTAAAAGCCATTCCCGGAGACGATCGACCTTTCGGCGGCCACCATCCTCGCCACAACTCCAGCAATAATCCCGATCGCCACCCAAGCCCCATAGACAGCCTTAGAACCCGCCAGTACCAAAGCTAAACCCAGATTCTCGGCACCAGTCAACGCCACCGCACCCGCGATCGCCCCAACTCCCAAGCCAATTAAACCTACAAGCCCCCTAGGGTTCTCAGAATTAACAGATACTTCCCCCATCAGCCCACACAGCAAGCCCACAACCCCCCAACAAATACCCCCCGCCATCGTCCTCATCCAATCCCCAGAAGCAGTTCCAGCCATCAATCCCGTCACTGTCGCCACTCCTGCCACAGCCAACACACCAGCCACCAGCCTAGACTCAGCCTCAGAAGTGGCGATCGCCCCCAAGCCAGCCCCTACCAGAGCCCAAACCATCCCTGTGATCGCGCCTCCCGCCTGAAAACCTGCGATCGACCCCCCCACCGCCCCAGCTAAAACAAAAGCCGCCAACCAAACTCTCGCTGTCACCGAGCCCTCCGCCACCAAAATCGCCGCCCACAGCCCATCGGCACCACAGATTAAAGTCCACATCCACAGCGGGGCGACAGATTTCGTCAAAATCCAGCTAGTGAAAGCATAACTGGCAAAGACGATCGCCAGCGGCCACCAAGGAAAGCCAGAATATTTGAGAGATTGTCGCCTGGAAGTAGCAAAGTTTCGCGACTTTGAATATTGAATCGAAAATTGTTGTTTCCGGTTCGAGGTAGCCTGGGCATGGCTGGGAGTGTGGAGATTGCCACGCCGCCCTGGAAACCTTTGACGGTTTTCAGCTTTAAATCCTTTGTGGCCTTTCGAGGTAGCTTTTGGAGAATTTTGACTTTTTTTGAAATTAGCCCTAGTTTTTGGCTTGATAAAGCCCCTTCTGTTGAGTTTTTCACGTACAGGTGCAGGGGTTGTTGCTGTCTGAAACGCAGGTTCGATCGCTTTTAATTCCGGCTGACTCAGAAACGACACCAATTGCTCGTAAGCTAGATTAATCTCTGCTAATCTTTGTTGAGCTTTTTGTTGCAGCCGATCGTTGTGGGCAAAGCGATCGGGATGCCACACAAAGGCCAAATCTCTGTAAGCTTGCTTAACTTCTTCTAAGGAGGCTCCAGGCTCAATTTCTAGGATTTCATAGTATTGGTCAATGTCAGCCATAAACTTCGATCTGGAAAAAGTGCGATCGTACTTCACATCTTCCACTATTCTCAGGCAAGCTGCACAGCCAATTGATTTTAGATAGGGGATGTGGAACTTGAGAATTACTGACTCGGAATAAATCGATTTGTGCTTGAGGAACGATGGGGCTACAAGTAGCTACAATGAGAAAATACTTTCGTGCGATCGCCCTCAGTGCCAGTGTCCGCCAATAAAACACCCACCTTTATCCTAGTTGACGGCCACTCTTTGGCCTTTCGCTCCTACTTCGCCTTTGCCAAAAGTCGAGATGGAGGTTTGCGAACTAGCACCGGCATTCCCACCAGCGTCTGTTTCGGCTTTCTCAAGTCCCTGTTGGAAGTCATGGCGGCGATCGCACCAGAATACATGGCGATCGCCTTTGACACCGCCACACCCACCTTTCGCCACGAAGCCGACGAAACCTACAAAGCCGGCCGCGCCGAAACCCCAGAAGATTTTATCCCCGATTTGCAAAACCTCCAAGAACTCCTGGGCTATTTAAACTTACCAGCCATCACCGCTCCCGGCTACGAAGCCGACGATGTTTTAGGAACTTTGGCCAACAAAGCCAGCACCTCCGGTTATGATGTCAAAATCCTCACGGGCGATCGAGATTTATTTCAATTAGTAGACACCGCCAAAAAAATCAGCGTTTTATACTTAAGCACAGATGAATTAAGGCGATCGGGAAAAGGCAAATCCCAAGAATACGGTCCCGAACAAGTCCAAGAAAAACTCGGCATATTGCCCCAACAAGTAATAGATTACAAAGCCCTCTGCGGCGACAAATCCGACAACATTCCCGGAGTCAAAGGCATTGGCGACAAAACCGCCATCCAACTCCTAACCACTTACAACACCCTTGAGGGAATTTATGCAGCGATAGACGAATTGAAAGGCGCAACCAAGAAAAAATTAGAAGAAGGAAAAGCAGCAGCCTATCATTCTCAGCACATGGCAACCATCGTCCAAGACGTTCCCTTAGAAGTAGAACTAGAAAATTGCCAGCTCAAAGGTTTTGATGAAGCAGCATTGATACCGATGCTAGAAAAATTAGAATTTAAGACATTTTTAAGCAAAGTCAAACAAATTCAACAACGTTTCGGCGGTGTAGAAGAGAAAGCAGAAGCAATCAGCAATAACCAAGAAAGAGTCTCCTCCAACAGTGGAACAGAAAACTTGCCTGTTACTGTAAATACCAATGACAGTGCCACAGAAAACTTACCTATTACTATAAATACCAATGACAGTGCGACAGAAAACTTACCTATAGCTCTTGAAAATTCAGAAGACCTATGGTTTTGGAGTTATACTGATACCCAAGCCGCCCAGGAAGCAAACAAATTACCAATCAAACCCCGGATAATTCAAAACATAGAACAGTTAAATGAATTAGTCAAACTGCTAGAAACCCGCACAGACAAAACAACACCTGTGGCCTGGGATACCGAAACCACCGCCTTAGAACCACGAGACGCCGAATTAGTCGGAATTGGCTGTTGTTGGGGAACCCGCGAACAAGATTTAGCCTATATCCCAACCGGACATAAAACAGGCAAAAACTTAGATAAAACCACAGTTTTAAATACTTTGCGTCCGATTTTAGAAAGCGAAAATTATCCCAAAGCGCTGCAAAATGCTAAATTCGATCGCCTCATCTTCCGCTGTCAGGGAATTAAACTAACAGGAGTCATCTTCGACACCATGCTAGCCAGTTATGTACTCAATCCCGAAACCAGCCACAGCCTCAGCGAATTATCCAGGAAATACTTAGGAATTGTCGCCAAAAGCTACAAAGAATTAGTACCGAAACACAAAACAATTGCTGACATCAGCATTCCGGAAGTAGCCGACTACTGCGGCATGGATGTGTACACCACATTTCAATTAGTAGATAAACTGAGAGCAGAATTAGATGAACAGGACTTACGCACTCCGACTGAAGAAACCGGGTTTTTTACTGAATCTGCTGGTCATAACGAAGTATTTTCGTCAAAAAACCCGGTTTCTGGGCCCCCATCAAAGTCTTTGCATCGGTTACTGCTCGATGTCGAACAGCCCTTAGAACCAATTTTAGCCGAAATGGAACTTCGTGGCATTCGCATTAATTCAGCCTATCTGCAAGAACTCTCACAACAACTAGAACAGAGATTAGTCCAACTCGAAGAAAACACCTATCAAGCAGCGGGGAGAAAGTTTAATTTAGCTTCCCCAAAACAACTAAGCGAAATCTTATTAGAAAAAATCCCCGAAGAGTTTCAGAAAAAATCTCGCAAAACCAAAACAGGATACTCCACCGATGCCGCTGTTTTGGATAAACTCCAAGGAGACCACCCGATTGTAGATGATTTATTAGAACACCGAACATTATCCAAATTGAAATCTACCTATGTGGATGCTTTGCCGCAGTTAGTGCGTGCAGATACCGGGCGAGTGCACACAGATTTTAACCAAACTGCTACCGGGACGGGCAGGCTTTCTTCTTCCAATCCAAATTTACAGAATATTCCCATCCGTACCGAATTTTCCCGACAAATTCGCAAAGCTTTTTTACCAGAATCAGGTTGGCTGATGGTGTCGGCTGACTATTCTCAAATTGAACTGCGAATTTTAGCTCATTTGAGTCAAGAACCTGTGTTAATCGAAGCTTATCAAAATAACCGAGATGTGCATACAGTCACCGCTCAATTATTATTTGAAAAAGAGGAAGTTACGCCGGATGAAAGACGGTTTGGCAAAACGATTAATTTCGGGGTAATTTATGGGATGGGGGCGATTAAGTTTGGCAAATCTATGGGCAAAAGCTCAGCAGATGGTAAAAAGTTTATTGAACGATTTAACCAGCGTTATAGTCAAGTGTTTGAATATTTGGAAAAAGTCAAAAAAGAGGCGATCGCCCTTGGCTATGTTTCCACCATACTCGGCCGCCGCCGTTACTTAAACTTCGATCGCCTCAGCGACTTAAAAGGCACTAACCCCGAAGACATCCACCCCGATAGACTTAAATCTCTCAGTAGAGATGATGCCCAATCTTTGCGGGCGGCAGCCAACGCTCCCATCCAAGGCTCCAGTGCTGATATCATTAAACTTGCCATGATTGAAGTCAACCAAGTTTTGCAAAACTATCAGGCGCGATTGCTGCTGCAAGTTCACGACGAATTAATCTTTGAAGTACCTCCCCAGGAATGGGAAGAATTGCAGCCAAAAATCAAAGATGCCATGGAAAATGCCCTACCTCTGAGTGTACCGTTGATAGTTGACATCCACGCGGGCAAAAATTGGATGGAAACCAAATAAAAACAGAGAACTATGAATCAAATAAAAATGACTATTTTCCGAGTAATGACAAGATTAATGACCTTAAGTATGGTATTTTTACTATTCGGATGTCCCCAAAAATTAGCAGCGAATAACTATGCTGTCAAACGAGTGAGCGATGGCGATACCCTTGTCGCCAGCGATAGCGCTGGGAAAGATATCAAAGTGCGTTTTGCCTGTGTAGATGCACCGGAAGTTCCCCACACAAATGCTGAAAAGAATAGCAAAGCAGCCGCCCAAAAAAATCAATTTAAGTGGGGAAATTTAGCGCAGCAAAGAACTCAGCAGCTAGTGAAACAAGGAGGCGAACGGGTAGTTTTGACCGTCACTGATACCGATCGCTACGGGCGCCAAATCAGCGAAGTTCGCTTACCAAACGGCACATTTGTGCAAGAAGTTTTGACTAGCGAAGGACTAGCCATGGTTTATCGTCCTTACTTAAAAAACTGTCCCAGCGCCAGTATTCTGGAACAAGCCGAAGCAGCAGCTAAGAAAAATCGCCGTGGCGTTTGGGGAGATTCCAAGTTTGTCCCCGCTTGGGATTTTCGTAAAAAATGATTTAGTTATTTGTTGTTGACTGTTGACTGTTGACTGTTAAATGCGAGCATACCTAATGCTTCCAAAATTCCTCCTGAGTTAGCACAATTTCGAGTTTGCCAGTAGAGGAAAGTTGCAAATTTTCAGATCCTCCCCCCGTCGTCAGGTGCGGGGGATTTTACAAACGCCCATGAATTTTGCAAAATGTCAAGTAGAGCAGGTGGCGGAATTATGCAAGGACCCCATAAATGACGAAATTTGTCGATCGAGTAACAACTTATTTACGGTCAGGCTGGCATCAATTATAATTTAGATAGTGCCTTTCTGGGTAACGAGTACATTGCCCATGTCTTTAACCTTAATCTTGAAAAATCAACTCCAGAACCCTCCTCAAACAGGGTTGAAGCATCTATTCAGTCGCTTGGGTATCAGGCAGAAAATCGGCTGCGGATACGCCTTGGTCATTAGTATTGCAATGTTGGGCGCGGTGGCGGGACGGGTAGTGGAATCCTATTGCAAACACCAGGTTAGGGAACAACTGGCGATCGAGCGAGACAAAGCTGAAATCCTGACCAACCTTAATAATATCGCCCAGGAAGTCAGAATTCACCAGTTGTGGCTGGTGAGTCTGACGAAAAAACCGCAAATTTTCGATCGCGAACGCTCGGACTTTCTCAGTCGCGTGGCTCAGATGAGCGCACAACTAGAACAACTGCAAAGCCTCCCGCAGACTTCAAATCACGGCGTAGTCCAAGATTATCAAAAAATTCAAGAGTTCGCTAAAGCCAACAATAAAGTAGTAGAAACTTACTTCCAACAAGTCCAGAAACTATTGGGGAATGAGAAATTATCTGCTTTGAATCCCAAACAGCAGCAGGTGTTCGAGCGCAACTGGTATAATTTTGCGACGGGGGACAGCGCTTTTAAACTGGAAAAATTTTCCCAGGATTCCGCCCAACTAGCGGGTACTTTTCGCGACAAAGCAGACGAAGTATTTAGAACCTACGACCAAGCTGAAAAACTGGGAACTCTAATTCTCATCTGTTCTCTAGGAATATCAGCAGCGATCGCAGCCATGTTAGCAGCATACACCAGCGGTGCGATCGCCGGCCCCCTAGAAGCCACCACCCTCATTGCTCAGCGAGTTACCGAAGAATCCAACTTTGACCTACAAGCGCCAGTCACCAATCCCGACGAAGTAGGACTGCTAGCAATTTCCCTCAACGAACTCATTCAACGAGTAGCAGAATATACAGAAGACTTGCAGGAAGCCAAAATAGCCGCCGAAGCAGCCAACCGCTCCAAAAGTGCATTTCTCGCCAACATGAGCCACGAACTGCGTACCCCCCTCAACGCCATCATCAACTACAGCGAAATGCTCCAAGAAGATGCTCAAGATTCTGGTTCAGAAGACTTTCTGCCCGACTTACAAAAAATTCAAACAGCAGGCAAACACCTGCTGGATATGATTAGCGATATCCTGGATATTTCCAAAATTGAAGCCGGTCACGTCACCCTTTATTTAGAAAACTTCGATGTAGCAACAATGATTGAAGAAGTGATGACCACGGCTCAACCATTAGTAGAAAAAAAAGGCAATGCTTTAGCACTAAAAACCCAAGGTGAACTAGGTACCATGTACGCAGACCAGCCCAAAGTGCGGCAAATTCTGCTCAACTTGCTCAGCAACGCCGCCAAATTCACCGAAAAAGGTGTGATTACCATTGGGGTAGAAAGAATGAAAATTGAAAAACTCCGACCGACAAAAAGGAATAAAAATAAGGAAGATTCTGTCTCTAATTCATACTATACTGCTCAAGTTTTAGTCTTTCGAGTCACCGACACTGGCATAGGGATGACCGAGGATCAATTACAGCAGATATTTAAGCCTTTTATTCAAGCCGATGCTTCAACTACTCGCAAGTATGGAGGTACTGGTTTGGGCTTGACAATTAGTCAACGTTTGTGTCATATTCTGGGCGGCGAAATTAGTGTCGAAAGTCAGGATGGTAAAGGTTCAACTTTTACTGTCAGCCTCCCAGAACGGGTGACTATGCAAGTATGAAGGAAGAAGGAAGAACGAAGAAGGAAGAAGGAAGAAGGAAGAAGGAACGACGCTGATTTTGAACGGATACACGGATTAATTATTGAGTAATCCCAACATTATCTGCGATCGACTGCCAGAAAGGACGGAAATCCTATCTTCAGATAGCGGAATACCGATCGCCCGATCGCCACTAACTCCCTACAATGAGAATTATACGGGCGATCGAGCATTAGCCTCTACAGTAAGTCAATCTACCTGCTTCAAAGTAAAATACGAATGACTAAAAAGCTAGCGGTATCAGCCTTCTTCCTTCTTCCTTCTTCCTTCTTCCTTCTTCCTTCAATTCAGGGAATTAAAATTTATGCAACCCAATAATCCAAACCAATTTACCGAAAAAGCCTGGGAAGCCCTGTCTCGGACTCCCGAACTCGTCAAAGCAGCCCAGCAGCAGCAGCTAGAAAGCGAACACTTGATGAAAGCTTTGCTAGAACAAGAATCGGGACTAGCTAGCAGCTTATTTAATAAAGCAGGCGTATCAGTAACCAAATTGCGCGATCGCACCGATGAGTTTATCAGCCGCCAGCCGAAAATCTCTGGAAGCACCAACAATGTTTATCTCGGCCGTTCTCTCGACACTTTACTCGATCGGGCCGAAACTTATCGAAAAGACTACGGTGATGAATTTATTTCCGTCGAACACCTGATACTAGGATACGTCAAAGACGATCGCTTTGGCAAAAATCTATTACAAGAATTTAAACTAGATGAAGCCAAACTCAAAGAAATAATTACCCAAGTCCGGGGGAACAACAAAGTGACCGACCAAAATCCAGAAGGCAAATACGAAGCGCTGGAAAAATACGGCCGAGACTTGACCGAAGCAGCCCGTCAAGGCAAACTCGATCCAGTCATCGGACGAGATGACGAAATCCGCCGCACGATTCAAATATTGAGCCGCCGCACCAAAAACAACCCCGTATTAATCGGAGAACCGGGAGTAGGAAAAACCGCCATCGCCGAAGGACTCGCCCAGCGAATTATCACCGGAGATGTGCCACAATCTTTGAAAGACAGACAATTAATTAGCTTAGATATGGGCGCATTAATTGCCGGGGCAAAATTCCGAGGAGAATTTGAAGAACGCTTGAAAGCAGTCCTCAAAGAAGTGATGGATAGCAACGGGAAAGTCATCTTATTTATTGATGAAATTCACACCGTTGTCGGTGCGGGTGCAACTCAAGGCTCGATGGATGCCGGCAACTTATTAAAACCGATGTTAGCGAGGGGAGAATTGCGCTGTATCGGCGCAACAACTCTCGACGAATACCGCAAATATCTGGAAAAAGATGCAGCCCTAGAACGCCGTTTTCAACAAGTTTATGTTGACCAGCCAACAGTTGAAGATACTATCTCAATTCTACGGGGTTTGAAGGAACGCTACGAGGTTCACCACGGTGTTAAAATTTCCGACAATGCGTTAGTGGCGGCGGCTACTTTGTCAACTCGATATATTAGCGATCGCTTCCTTCCTGACAAAGCCATTGATTTAATGGACGAAGCGGCGGCTAAACTCAAAATGGAGATTACTTCCAAGCCGGAAGAACTAGACGAAATAGATCGCAAGGTTTTGCAGCTAGAAATGGAAAGACTGTCGCTGCAAAAAGAAAGCAATGCTGCATCGATTGACCGTTTAGAAAGACTGGAAAAAGACTTAGCAAATCTCAAGGAAAGTCAAAGCGGTTTGAACGCGCAATGGCAATCGGAAAAAGGTGTCATCGACAGCATTCAAAAGATTAAAGAACAGATTGATAAGGTTAACATTGAAATTCAACAAGCTGAGTTAAAATACGACCTTAACCGCGCTGCCGAGTTGAAATACGGCACATTAACCGAGTTGCAAAAACAACTGCAAGAAGCGGAATCTAAACTGACAGCAAGTCAGATTACAGGTAAAACTCTGCTGCGGGAAGAAGTCACCGAATCTGATATTGCCGAGATTATTTCTAAGTGGACGGGAATTCCGATTAGCAAGTTAGTTGAATCGGAAATGCAGAAACTTTTGTACTTGGAAGATGAACTGCATAAGCGGGTAATTGGACAGGATGAAGCGGTGACGGCGGTTGCAGATGCAATTGTGCGATCGCGCGCAGGTTTAGCTGATCCCAATCGTCCGGTTGCGAGTTTTATCTTCCTCGGCCCGACGGGTGTGGGAAAAACCGAATTAGCTAAAGCCTTAGCGTCTTATCTGTTTGATACAGAAGAGGCGATCGTGCGAATTGATATGTCGGAATACATGGAAAAACACGCAGTTTCGCGGTTGATTGGTGCGCCTCCGGGATACGTCGGCTACGATGAAGGCGGACAATTAACTGAGGCTGTGCGCCGCCGTCCTTACTCGGTGATTCTATTTGATGAAATCGAGAAAGCACACCCGGATGTCTTCAATATCATGCTGCAAATTCTCGACGACGGCCGCGTTACTGATGCTCAAGGTCACACAGTAGATTTCAAGAATTCTGTGATTATTATGACATCGAATGTCGGTTCTCAATACATTTTAGATGTGGCGGGAGATGAGGAACAAATGCGGAGTCGGGTGATGGAGGCGATGCGGGGTACTTTCCGCCCGGAATTCTTGAACCGGATTGATGAGATGATTATTTTCCACAGTTTGAGTAAGGGCCAATTGCGGCAGATTGTGCTGTTGCAAGTTAAGCGCTTGGAAAAACGTTTGGCGGAACGCAAAATGTCTCTGAAATTGTCGGAATCTGCTCTTGATTTCTTAGCAGAAATAGGCTATGACCCGGTGTATGGTGCGCGGCCTTTGAAGCGGGGAATTCAGCGGGAGTTAGAAACGCAAATGGCGAAGGGTATTTTGCGGGGAGATTTTGTTGATGGGGATACGATTTTCGTGGATATCGAGAATGAAAGGTTGTCGTTTAAAAGGTTGCCGGCCCAGTTGGTGACAGTTAAATAATCTTAGTAAGGTGGGCTGAGGCTCACCTTATTTTTTTGATGGGCGATATCGTTTCCGGTAGCATCGGAATTATTAGCGAAAATTAGGACACGGCAGTGCCGTGTCCCTACAATATTATTTTCGGTAGGGACACGGCATTGCCGTGTCCTCTATATCATAAGGAGTGCAACCGGAATTGATATGATTCCCTACGGGATAGCTGCGCTCGCGCGGCTTTTTTTTCTCTAAATCACGGTAGGTGCTTTAAAAACTTCTAAAATCTTTTGTTTCAAAGTAACTAACTCATCTGTAGCTGCATGAGCTTCATAAATAGCTTCGGATGCTGCTACAAAAGGATCTGCATAAAGGGCAAAATAGAGTGAATTAACTGCGCGCGCTGTGTGAAATGCAGCTAAATAATCTGATAATTTTATATTGCCTTCTCCCATTTTTTCTTGCAAGTCCCACTGAATCTCATCGAGTCGATCGACCAAGGATTGAAGTTTGTTTTGAAGTGAAACATCACCACATTGACCTTTTTCTAGCGCTTCTAATCCTTCGTCAAGAATTGGGTGACTCAAGCTAGTGCGCTCAATTGCGAATTTACAAGCGGCTTTGGCTGCATTTCGCTGTTCGGAAATAGTTGCTTGTTTCAGCATTTCCGATTGTTCAGGAGCGATAATTTCTAAGCGATTTTCTGTCATTGTGTAATTAACTCCTTGGATTAGATTTTTGGGGACTTGCGACTAAGCCGCCAGCGCCTTCTATCGTTTGGACGCAGTTTTCACAAATAGGACGCCCTGCTGCTACTGCAATTACTTTACAATCATTTTTAACGGCCCAAGCAACTATGTTAGCTTCTGCATGGCCAAAACCGGGAATAACGGTTTCTCCGAATAGGAGTGCAGACTTTACTCCCGGACGCAAGTAACCATTGGGTTCGCTGGTTCCTATCACTACTCTGCGGTTTTCTTGGGCGTTTTCCACAACTCCAGCACCCATTGTTACTCTAGATTGCGCGGGTGGTGATAGAGCTTGCTGTAAGGCGATCGCTCGCGTTCGGGCAATGCCTTCAGGATTACTGAAAAGTTCTGCTTCTGTGTAGTCTTCTGGCAGTGTTGTCTCCTCCGTTGTTAAAGATATAGGCTGTGGTCATCGCTTATGGGCGATCGCTTTCTGATTCTTCCTTTTTCTGCTCTTGGCGCTCTCTGACTGCTTTAGCTGCCACATGGGAGAGCAGGTTTGCGAGCGTTCTATCTTCTTCTTCGGCCCATTCGGACAAGGCTTGATGAACGTCTTCTGGCAGTGTAACTGTGACTCGCATACGTGAAGGCATTGGCAGGCATGGTTTTACTTCAATTGTCTTAAATTTTACACTCCAACACCCTTTGAGTCTCGCGCAAATTCAACTCGGGCGATCGCTCCGGGATTCGTCCTTTTTCTGCTCTTGGCGCTCTCTAACAGATTTCGTCAGCAGGTAAGTTGTCAAACTGCTGACCGATCTGCTTTCTTCTTCTGCCCATTCTTCCAGAGCTTTTTGAATCTCCTCTGGCAAGTATGCGGTAACTCGTCCCCGTGAAGCCATTCGTTGCACTGCAAAACATCTCAACACAGTCCATCTTACGCTGTTTTGAGTTAAGACCGATAAAAATATTTCGTTTCAAGTCAATTTATATTATTGTACGTCATTATGTGTTATAACGATACCTGTAAACAGTCAAAAGCCAGCCCCTTACTGTGGAAGGTTCCGGGCTGGCTCTGGCTCCAAAAATATCAATGGAGACGAGTTCTATGTTGACATATAAAGACCGCTTGTGTTGTTGGGCGATCGCCCGTTTGTTACCCTCTGAGCAATGGATAATTGTTGCCCGCTTCCGCAGCCGTTCCGATGCCGACGGCCATTTCAAGTTTTTGCGACAAACAATACCTCACGTCAAGTTTGAGGTTGTGTTCGATTTAAGTGGAGACAGTCACCGTTTATCCGCGTTGGCAGATCGTCCTTCCAATCCCGTCACCAGCGCGTTATAAATGGTAATTTTCGCGGCGGTTTCAGTTAACTAAACATTGGCGATCGCACTTTTTGTTAGTAAGTGCGATCGACCGCATCATCTTAGCCAAATTATAATTTACACTGGCTGGCCTCAAGACTAAAATTCTCCGAACAGGACTTTATCCACCCTGGGCTGTGGTAAAATTATCGTATTCACAACACTCACCCGTTAGTTAAAAATATGCGATCGAAACTAGAACAAATTACGCTTCAAGACAGAAATGCTGCTGAAATGGAAATTCGGGACAAGCGGCACCAAATTAATTACGATACAAAACAGTATCCACTCGAAATACTGGTTCAAAAATATATGGAAGGAATTGACGATGATACTAATAAGTTGTTTATTCCAGATTACCAACGTGAAATGACTTGGGATGAAGCCAGGCAATCAAAGTTTATCGAGTCTGTAATCTTGGGGCTGCCAATACCTTATCTATTCGTTGCCGACATCGGCGATCGTGAAAATGATGAATCACGTTTAGAGATGGTAGATGGTGCAGAACGAATTCTTACTCTAACCAGATTTGTCAACAACGAATTAACCTTAAGTGGACTAGAAAAATTAGAACATTTAAATGGATTTAAGTTTGCTGATTTACTCCTTCCTCGTCAGAGGAACTTCAACCGAACTACACTTCGGGTGATCGAACTAATAAAAACTCCAAATCAGGAATTCCGAAGAGATTTATTTGAACGGATAAATTTTTTTTAATAGCAAAGCAAATACATTTGAAAGAGTCCACAAAATTTCTTGTTATTACTTTGAGAAATCCAAAAACTATTGTGTGTATTGAATAGGTCTACGATCGACTGCTAGGATAATCATGGAAACTGTACTCTTCGACTTTAATACACGCACTAAAGAGGTGCATGATTACTTTATTTTTGTGGAGAGATTGGAAAAACAAACAATGAAGTTAGCTGTATTCGATTCTGTTGGCACATACAAAATACAAAGCCTCAATCCTGAGTTAGCAAAAACTCTCAAATCTAATATTTTCTTGTTACTATATAATTTAGTTGAATCCACTATGCGAAATGCGATTGAAGCCATATTCGATGAGTTAAAAAATAAAGCAATCTCTTTTGACGATCTCAAACCAAAAATCAAAATGATTGTCCTCCAAAATCTTAAAAATCGTTCTCCTAAGAAAATTCATTTAACAATCAACCAAATTTCTACAGATATCAGATAGTGTTGGTCAATTAACAAGGGGTTAAACCCATCACCCATAAAAATGGCGGATATTGGCTCAATTTCTCATTGACCACATAGCTGTTGACTCACTGGGGGCGAACGCAAATGCTTCGTTCTAGAGGTGAGGGGTGACACTCCCTACGAATTCGCCAACAGTCTCTTTCAATCGCCGAGTTACTTCCGCACCATCACAGACTTAATCACAGCATTCGGCTGATACTTATTAGTCTGAAAAAATCCCCCTTTACCCGCGCCGTAAACCCCGGCAAATTGCTTTCCATCAGCCTTGGGAACAAACATAATTTTTCGAGTCGGTTGATTGGCAAAAACCACATTTTCTCTCATTTCATTATCCACATTATAAGATAAAGTAGTCTTGCCGTAAATTGCCTCAGCTTGTTTGAGAGTCATTCCAGGCCCGACGCCCTGAACTGTTTTATAATTAGCATTATCTGTCATCAAAAGTTCAATGACATCGGTATCTTTGAGCTTTGTACCCGCAGCGTAGATTATCCGATACTGCACTTTTCCCGACTGGCTGAGGGCCACAGCATCAAAGTCTACCATAAAAGGAGACTCAACCTTAAACTGCGCCGTCGCACCCAAAGTCTTTTTCAGTTGTCCGAAAGTCATCCCCACCTGGGCCGCTCCCATTGTGCGATCGCTAATTGCTACACTTGCAGAAGCAGCTTTTTGAGCAGCATTAGCCACTTTTGGCTGCGCGTTGGTACTGACACGCGCCACAGCGACACCGGGATTTGACATTGCTCCCAGATAAGAGCCGATCGCCAATAAAACAGCTATCATCGATCCAGACAAAACTTTAATATTGAACATGACTAATTCTCCTAGATTTCAAATGCGACTATCTACCCGCATATTTTGGGCTATATTGGGCATCACCTTGTTAGTTTGGATTCTCAGAGGCGTTGGCCTCTTGACATTCATTCCGGGTGTGGTGATTTGGATACTGATTTTGCTGTCTTTTGTTGCGGGTATCCTCAGCACTATACTGCGTAGGTAATTTGGTATCCGGTAAGTAATAACAGTTATTGGTTATTGGTCGCAAATCACAAATAACTACTGACAACAACCCATTCCCCATTCCCCATTCCCCATTCCCCATTCCCCATTATTTGAGTTTCATTGCCTTTCCAACAGTCACATTCAATTGCGCTCCGATCAGCATCACCAAACAACAAAGATCTAGCCACAATAGCAAAACAATGAAAGTACCAATCGTCCCGTAAGTCCAACTGTAATTGCCCAAATGCAAAACGTAGAAGCGAAACAAAGCTGAAATCAGCGCCCACAAAACAGCCGCAAAAACAGCACCAGAAAAAATCGGTATATTTCTTTGGTGGCGACTCGGCCCATAGCGGTAAATAAAGGCAAAGGCAACTGATATAATTCCCAAAGCAATCGGCCAACGCCACAACCGCCAAACAGCCAACAGTTGCGACTCCAAAGGGCAATTTTTAACCAAGGATAAGCAATTTTTCACATCTTTTAAATTGCAATTAGCAACGGACTCCAGCAGACAACTCTCGCGGGCAATAGCTTGTACAATTAAGTCGCTGACAAATACTGCTCCCGATGCCATAATTAATAGTATAATTGTACCGATACTCAGGGTCAAAGAAATCAGTTTTGCCTTCACAAAAGAGCGAGTTCGATCGATCGGGATTTCATGGATGCGATCGAGTGCAGCCATTGCGGCGCTCATGACTCCAGAAAAAGCCCACAAGGATGCTACAAAACTCAGAGAAAATAGTTGTTGGTTGCGATATAAAAGGATTTCTTTGAGGGAACTACGAATCAAATTCCGCACGTCATCGGGTATGACTTCGCCCAAAAGACCGGCGATTTGATAAAGTGTTGATTGCAAAGGTTCAAAAAGGGCGATCGCACATAACACAGCCAACAGCCCCGGAAACAGCGCCAGCATAGAATTGTAGGCCATTTCCGCCGACAACCCCGGCAACCGCTGCTCTCCTGCCTTCACGGAGACTTCCCTGAGCGTGGGCCAGGTCAAACATCGACAAAAAAGCCAAAAGTGACCAAATTTCTTTTTGATAGCTCTCAGCAGCTTCAAAAGCACCCTAAACAAAGCTAAAATCAAGTAACGCAGCCAGTAATAAATGTTCATAATTAATTAAGCTATTACCAATTCCCAATTCCCAATTCCCAATTCCCAATTCACAATTCCCAATTCCCAATTCCCAATTCCCCAATCTATAATCAATATTATGGTTCAAGATGTCAGACAGTGGTTAGATGAAATCAAGCGGCTGCAACAGCAGTTAACAGAGGTTTCGCGCGATCGCGATGAGGCTGGTGAAAGTGCAGCCCAGTGGCGTCAACTCTATAATACCGAAGCGGAACAGCGGCGGAATGATGCTAAATTAACTCAGCAAAGCATCGCCAATTTAGAAACACAAATACAGCATCTCCAAACTTTCTCTCCCATTGTATCGGAAGGCGAAGCAACTGGAATTGCTCGCATGGAAGAAGTGGAACAACTGCAAACAGTGGGGCAACTTAAGGCTAAGTTGGTTGTGGTAATGGAAGAGCGCGATCGGGCTTTTGAACAAATCAAACAATTGACTCAAGCCCTGAAACAAGAAGAAGCGCGCCACGCCGAAACCAGCAAAAATTTAACTAGCGCCCTCGGAGATGCGGTTGACTTGCTCACGAAAGCCAAAACTCCTGCCGCTGTAAAGACAGAGACAGTATATTCTTTGGAGATAGTACCTGTGAGCACGGAAAATTCAGAAAGTGCGATCGAGATCCGCCACAATCCGGCCCAACTTCCGCCTTCTAAAAATCAGTTACTTCAGCTACCACCTTTTAGCAATTAGTAGGGTGTGTGACAGAGAAAAATCTTTGATTCGTGGGAAAAGATGATTCAGCATTTTTGATTAATTCATGTTCGTGGCCCTCTAACATAGCATCATAAGGGCTACGCTTGCTGAGTAATTTGGCGAAAATGGGCGCTGTATCCAAGACAATAAACAGCAAGGAAATCCCCTGAATCCCAGGGGCGCTCGCAGGATTATGCCTGTTTAGGAATAAAATGTACAGCGGGGCACGCCGAAACTAAAACCCTTGGGAAGACAAACTCTCTGGCTTGTGTTGAGAAACCAACCCAGGTTAAGGTTAGTCGTAGAACCAACTATCCCACTCCTTAAGGGGTGGGAGTGTCAAAACAGCATAATCATTACCACAAAATTTTCACCATGCCACCCATGTAATTGAACTTATGAAAACAGCCATTGTTTCAGATATTCATGGAAATTGGGACGGATTTAATACCGTTTTAGCCGATATTAATTCACGCCAAGTCGAGAGAATTATTTGCCTCGGTGATGTAGTAGATGGGGGAGATCAAAACAATGCTGTTGTAGATTGGCTTAAAGCCAATAACATCACCACGGTAAGAGGGAACCACGATGAAAATTATGACTGTCCCTTGGAGGCAGAGAATAAGAACTGGTTAAATCAACTTCCCAAAGAACTTGTCGAAAAGTCTGTCTTATTTACTCATATTTCTCCCCTAGTTAAGCAAAAAGGAATTAAGAATAACATAGAAGCTTGGAATGTATTTGATGAAACAAATTTTAGATTAGTGTTTATCGGTCATATCCATTTTCCGGCGCTTTTTGGTTATGAGAGCGAATGCTTTAGAGAGGCTAAAGATTACAAAGTTGACTGCGGCAGTCACTATCTAAATCCCACAGATCGTTACATCATTTCCTTCGGGGCAGTGGGTTATCCTCGTGGCGGTGGACAATTTATTCGCTATGGCATTTTTGACTCCGATGAGAATATTGTCGAATTTATCAAATTGAAGGGAACCCTTTTGCCTTACGGGTTGTGTTATTTCTAAACAGCTTAGAAAACCTAAATTGTATGATGAGTATGAAGGCGATTTTATCGATGCCATGATTAATCACTAGCCAGTACAGCACAGCCGAGTGATAAAATGGCTGACAAACCCGCACTTAATAGGATGCCTAATTTTCAAGCAAAAACCACAGTCCTATTGCCATAAACTAAAACACGATTTTGTAAATGATATCGCACGGCTCTTGCTAACACAACCCTTTCTAAATCTTTACCTTTGCGAACCAAATCAGATACTTCATCGCGGTGACTCACGCGCACAACATCTTGTTCGATAATCGGGCCTGCATCCAAATCTGGTGTAACATAGTGGGCTGTTGCACCAATAATTTTTACCCCTCTTTCATAAGCCCTTTCGTAGGGATTTGCACCCACAAACGCGGGTAAAAATGAATGGTGAATATTAAACCGTCAGATAATGACAAAATTGTCTCGCTGAGTTTATTGAGGCTAATCCCGATTATCAATTGTTATCTCATCCCTATTTTTGGGGTGCATGGATTTCTCAGGGGGAAATGTAGAATGTCGCGTTTAGGGGCGGGAGATTCGGCTATTGGTGTCAACTTAAGACTGAAAACGATAATAAATGTCGCTTGTAGTTGAGTCTAGATCCCCCTAAATCCCCCTTAAGAAGGGGGACTTTGAGTAATTTCAGTCCGCCCCACAAAAGATTTTAACTAACAGTAGAACAGGCATCTTGCCTGTCTTATTTCTTAGTCCGCGTAGGCGGACTTCGTTTGTGTAGACGCGGTTTCAAGAGACTGTTGGCGAATGTCTGAGGGGTTTCACCCCTCAGACATCGCCGTCCTGAATAGGCAGAATGATTGTGTAATCACGCACCATATTAAATAATCTATTATGACTCTTCACCCCCGCTCCTTGTCGTCAATTCCAGAAATGACAGCAACTGTGGCACGAACCTCCTTTCCCAAAGGAAATCCATATATGAAAATGCGCGACGAACTCGGAGTGCTGTACCAAGATACTGACTTTATCACCTTGTTTCGAGCCGATTGCGGTCAAAGTGCTTTATCTCCCGGACAATTAGCATTAATCAGTGTGATGCAATTTGCCGAGGGATTGACTGACAGACAAGCAGCAGAAGCGGTGAGAAGTCGTATAGATTGGAAGTATGCTTTGGGATTAGAAATTACTGATAGCGGCTTTGATTATTCAGTTTTAAGTGAGTGGAGAAGTCGGTTAATTGCTGCGGGACGTGAAAGTCAATTACTCGATAAAATGCTAGCACATTTTCAAGATAAGGGATGGCTTAAAGCCAGGGGGAAAGCCAGAACTGACTCGACCCATGTCATCGGAGCTATCCGTAAAATGAACCGCCTCGAATGCGTTGGAGAAACTTTACGTCATGCCTTAAATCAGTTAGCCACCGTGGCGGATGAATGGTTATTAACAGTAGTCAATCGGGATTGGTCTGAGCGTTATGGCACGAGATTTGAGCAATATCGCTTGCCGAAATCTGAAACCGAAAAACAAAGCTTGCTATTGACTATTGGCTGTGATGGTCATCACTTATTGTCAGCTTTGTATGACCCCTTGAGTCCTGAATGGTTGCGTCAGCTCAAAGCTGTAGAAACTTTACGCTGTGTCTGGATACAGCAATATGGGTGGTGTAAAGGCAAAGTTTATTGGCGAGAAGCTGATAATTTACCGCCCCACAAGCAGTTAATTACTTCCCCTTACGATACCGAGGCTCGCAATCGGACAAAAAGAGATACCAATTGGACAGGTTATGCAGTACATCTTACAGAAACTTGCGATCGAGATTTGCCTCATTTAATTACCAATGTTGAAACGACACCCGCCACCACTGGAGATGTAGAAATGACTCAGGTGATTCATCAGGCTTTAGCTGATAAACACCTGTTACCGCAAGAACATATTGTCGATACTGCTTATGTTGATGCTCAACACTTGCTCACCAGTGAGACACAATTAGGTATTGAACTCCTTGGCCCTGTACCACCTGACTCAAGTTGGCAACAAAAAGCTAAGCTTGGCTTTGAGCTTTCTTGTTTTACTGTTGATTGGGAGCATCGCCATGCTACTTGTCCGCAGGGGCACATCAGCCAATCCTGGCATCAACGCTTGGATAATTATGGCAATCCGGTCATTCAAGTACGCTTTCGTCGGCCCGATTGCGCCGCTTGTCCTGTTCGCTCTCAATGTACTCATTCGCCGGCACAGGCCCGTGTTTTGACTCTCAAACCTCAACCTATGAACGAAGCTCAAGCCAAAGGTAGGGCTAGACAACATACCCTGGATTTTAAGCAGCGTTATGCTTTACGGGCCGGTGTTGAAAGCGGACTGTCTCAAGGCATTCGTGTTTTTGGTTTGCGCGACGCTCGTTACATGGGTCTTGCCAAGACTCGTCTACAACATATTGTGACTGCTGCTGCGATGAATCTGTCAAGAATGTGGGCGTTTTGGCGCAACATTCCGATTGGCTTGACCCGTGTCTCTCGTTTTTCGGCTCTTTTTCCCTCTGCCTCATCATAGTTTCTTTCCATGATTATGGGATGTTTGGTTTCACCCTTTTTTAATTCGCCAACAGTCTCTTTCTAACCGCCGGGGTTTCCAACCGCCTCCGATTTCAAATTCGATCGCCCATCCACCCAAAAATGCGATCGCCCCTCAATCCAAAAACCCGATCGCCCTTCAACAAAAAACCCGATCGCCCATCCACCCAAAAATGCGCGAGGCCCCAGAAACCGGGTTTTTTCCGAAGATACTGCATCCCAGCCGAGAAACTCAATAAAAACCCGGTTTCTTTGCTGGTAGGCGAGGCCCCAGAAACCGGGTTTTTTCCGAAATACTTCGGTATAACCCACAGATTCGGGCAAAAACCCGGTTTCTTGGATTATCCCCCGCCGCTAACTCCCTCCAATCGCAGGAAATGCACCCGGCCAGACGTATCGACCGCTACAACACTCACCCCATCAGGCGAAATTGCACAGCAATTAAACCCATGTTCTCCGCTGAAAGTACCAACCTCTTCACCGCTAAACAAATCCCAGACTTTCAGGGTATTATCCCTTGAAGCGGAAATCGCTGTTTTGCCGTCTGGTGCGATCGCCACTGCTGTTACTGATTTAGTATGAGCAGTAAGAGTTTTCAGTTCCCGGCCTGTCTCGGTGTCCCAGATTTTCAGGGTTTTATCCCCTGAAGCGGAAATCGCTGTTTTGCCGTCTGGTGCGATCGCCACTGCTGTTACTGATTTAGTATGAGCAGTAAGAGTTTTCAGTTCCCGGCCTGTCTCGGTGTCCCAGATTTTCAGGGTATTATCCCCTGAAGCGGAAATCGCTGTTTTACCGTCGGGTGCGATCGCCACTGCTGTTACTGATTTAGTATGAGCAGTAAGAGTTTTCAGTTCCCGGCCTGTCTCGGTGTCCCAAATTTTCAGGGTAGTATCCAATGAAGCCGAAATCGCTGTCTTGCCATCCGGTGCGATCGCCACTGCTGTTACATAGCTAGTATGACCGGTGAGAGTTTTCAGTTTCCTGCCTGTCTCGGTGTCCCAGATTTTCAGGGTATTATCCCCTGAAGCGGAAATCGCTGTTTTACCGTCGGGTGCGATCGCCACTGCCAATACCCAGAAACTATGACCCGTGAGAGTTTTCAGTTCCCGGCCTGTCTCGGTGTCCCTGAAAATCTG
>NZ_JAHRFC010000052.1:0-38957 GCF_020883015.1 Microcoleus sp. CAWBG640 | reverse complement strand
CCGTCGCCAAGGATTACTCACCCAGCGTCCGAATTGCTGAGCGAGAACATCAATAAATCTATTTATTCGGGTATTCTGCATAAAAAACAGTAATTACTATGTGCCACCTATTTTTAAATCATAAAATGTATGAAAATTAAAATTTACCAGATAGTAACTGGATTGTCGATCGTCCTGATGACAGCACTCTTCCTAAGACGTTGTGAAATCACCATCGCCAACAGCTCCACCCTACCAAAAAATTTACCACCGACAGCCACCGTACTCCCCCCAAGCACCACCGCCACCCCAGAAATAGTAAATCCACCCAAACCCAAGCCCACATCAACCCCCAACCCACCAGAAGAAATCAGCAATGCCTCATCAATACCTCCAAACGTCGAAGCCATAGGCACTTTGCGCGTCAGTAACCGCAGCGAACACCCCGTGCGAGTGGCCCTGTTGGCCAAAGGAGAAGCCGAAAAATCCTACAACAAACCCGCTCACTGGGACTTTGCACCAGGAGAAGGTGGCGGCAAAGGACTGATGCTCTCGCTTCCCGAAAGAAAACTCAAAATCAAACAGGGAGACATTCTGGTTGTCTTCGCTCAAGATGGCTCTCGCCGCTACTGGGGGCCCTACGTCGCCGGAGAAACAGCCTCCCCCGCTTGGAATACCAAAGCCGGAGAATGGCAATTAGTTTTATCACCCTGAGAAAATCTCAATCAGAATTATTCATCTCTCTGCTCTTCCTCTGCGCCCTCTGCGCTCTCTGTGGTTAAAAAAAATCCTCAAAAACTAATCCAACCGCTTAATTTTGTCACCCTGAGAAAATCTCCACCAGAATTATTCAACTCTCTGCTCTTCCTCTGCGCCCTCTGCGCCCTCTGTGGTTAAAAAAAATCCTCAAAAACTAATCCAACCGCTTAATTTTGTCACCCTGAGAAAATCTCCACCAGAATTATTCAACTCTCTGCTCTTCCTCTGCGCCCTCTGCGCCCTCTGTGGTTAAAAAAAATCCTCAAAAACTAATCCAACCGCTGCAACTTAGCACTCCTGGGATCGATAATTTTTCGACCCAAACCCGAAAACTTAATAGCCAAATTAACCTTCTCTCCATCCCCCAAAACATGAGTAATTTCTCCCAGCCCAAAAGCAGGATGAACAACTCGATCCCCCGCTTTCCAATCTACCAATTGTAAATTTTTACTCTGTTGAGAACGCCGGGAATTCGATGCTGAACTATTGGTTTTACCAGGGGAAGCAGCAGTTTTTCCAGCCTTAGTTTTCCCCGCACTTCCAGCGATAAATTCTCGTGGCAATTCCCCTAAAAATAGCGAAGGAGTACAATGTTCGCGGAAACCTCCCCACAGGCGGCGTTCGCGAGTGTGAGTTAAAAAGAGTAGTTCGCGAGCGCGAGTGATCCCAACATAACACAAACGCCGTTCTTCTTCTATGGCTCTGGGGTCATCTAAACTGCGGAAATTGGGAAATAAACCTTGTTCCATTCCGACTAGAAATACTACGGGAAATTCTAACCCTTTGGCAGAGTGTAGCGTCATCAGCGACACGCGGGAATCTTCTTCTTGTAAGTCGTCTAAATCTGAAGCTAAGGATACTTTTGACAAAAATGCTGTGAGGGTGGCTTCTTCGTTTTGTTCTTCAAATTGCAGCACCGCATTGTACAATTCTTGGACGTTTTCGATGCGATTTTCGGCTTCTTCGGTTCCTTGATTTTTGAGGTCTTCAATATAACCAGAATCTTCGATAATTCCTTGGACAATTTGCGAAGCAGGCAAGGTTTCAACTTGCGATTGCCAATGGGAAATCATTGTGGCAAACTTAATCATAGCTTTTGCCGATCGCCCTGCGATGGTATTCACATCAGACTCATTCTTGAGGATTTCCCACAGCGGAATGCCCAATTGAGTTGCAGCATCTTCGATTTTCCCAAATGTAGTATCGCCAATACCGCGCCGGGGAGTATTAATGATGCGTTTGAGGCTCACGCTGTCGTCGGGGTTGGCAAGGGTTCGCAGGTATGCTAGGATGTCCTTGATTTCTTTGCGATCGTAAAACTTCAAACCGCCGACAATATTATAGGGAATATCTAAACGCATTAATGCTTCTTCAAAGGAGCGAGATTGAGCGTTAGTGCGGTAGAGAATCGCAAAATTGCTCCCCTGTTCAAATTCCGAATTTTGACGCTTTAAGGTGTGAATTTGACCAGCCACAAATTCTGCTTCATCTATTTCATTGTCAGCGCGCCAAATCGTAATCGGTGCTCCTGGTTCGCGAGTGGCACGCAGAACTTTGTCGATGCGTTCGGTATTGTTTTGAATCAAGTGGTTGGCGACTTCCAGGATATTCGAGCGCGATCGATAATTCTCTTCTAATTTTACCATAGTCTTGGTTTTTTCGTCAGACAAACCATCCCCAAAATCTTCTTGAAATTCCAGCAATATGGTATAATCTGCCATGCGAAAACTGTAGATTGATTGATCGACATCACCGACTATAAAAATAGAGCGATTTTGCCATTTATCGAAGTTTTTCGGGTCGGCATTATTTGTCACCAAAAGCCGAATTAAATCAGATTGAGTCCGGTTAGTATCTTGGTATTCGTCCACTAAAATATGACAAAACTTTTGATGCCAATAATTTAATACTTGCTCATTTTGGCGTAAAAGTTGCACAGGAACTAGGATTAAATCGTCAAAATCTAAAGCATTGTTGGCGGCTAAAGCATCTTGGTAACGAGTGTAAACATCAGCAATTACGCGGCCTCTATAATCAGGTTCTGCTAACAAGTATTCTTGGGGCGACCAACCTTTATTTTTAGCATTGCTAATCGCGTATCGTACTTTGCGAGGGTCAAATTTCTTGTCATCGAGGTTGAGAGTTTTGGTGACAATTTGTTTGACCAGACTTTGAGCATCTGATTCGTCAAAAATTGAAAAATTGCGTTTCCACTGTCTGCCTTTTTCGTCTTGATATTTTTCAATATCATAGCGGAGAATCCGACCACAAAGAGAGTGGAAAGTTCCCATCCAAATGTGTTTGGTAATGTTACGATAAATTTGCGATCGCAATCTAGTTTGCACATCCGGTGCTAACTCTTCCAAAGGTTTGCCATATTCGGCTTCAGCTTGTTGAGTGGCTAGCAGTTTCTCAATTCTTTCTTTCATCTCTCTGGCTGCTTTATTGGTAAATGTCACCGCCAGAATATTTTCAGGATTGACTCGATTGGTGCGAATTAAATTAGCAACTCGGTAAGTTAGAGCTCGTGTTTTGCCGGAACCTGCCCCGGCTACTACTAACATTGGGCCGTTATAATGTATGACTGCTTGGCGTTGAGATGGGTTGAGTGTGCTGAGAAAGTCGGTAGTTTGAGTCATAGCTAGAATGTTAGTTTGATTTTTTTAATGAATAAATAATACTTGGTATGGAATACCGCGAGTTTTGTTAACGTAATGTGCGCTCGCCCTACAATATAATATCAGATCAGACGGCGGTTTAAACCGCGTCTACACAAACGATGTCCGCCTCCGCAGACTTAAGAGAATAGCCTAAAACATAATTTTCACCGCCTATTTTTTAACCCGCGGAGGCGGGTTTTGTCTGTATAGCCGCGGTTTCAACCGCCCGGTATTCTAACGTTTAAATATTTGTTTGAGGCCAATTGCAGCTAATATTCCGAATCCAATCCAGATGGCGACAATCACAACAGCAGCAGCCAGATTTATCGGTTTCTCTCGGTTTATTTGTGCGGCGGCTTGTTCTCGACACTCGGCTAATACTTCTGGCGGAATCATTTTGATTACTAGCCAAATCCCCAAAGGTACAATGATTAAATCGTCCAAGTAGCCGAGAATTGGTATGAAATCGGGAATTAAGTCGATCGGGCTAAACGCATAGGCAACGGTAACACCTGCTAATATTCTCGCATACCAAGGCACTCTGGGGTCAATACTGGCTAAATAAATAGCGTAAGTTTCTTTTTTAAGTTTCCTAGCAAGTTGTTTTAAAGATTGCATCTATTAACTATTCTTAGATAAATTATCAATTCCCTATGCCCTATGCCCTATGCCCAATTCCCTATTAATTTAAGTTGCTAAAAATGTAACCGTGCGGATATTTTAAAATTTCCATTCCAACATAAGATTATACCATCTATTGTATCTCAAGAGAATCAAGTTTATGAATCCAATTGTCCGATCGCGCGATCGCCTTAATTTCCGCAGTCTGCTAACAGCTTTATGTTTAACCTTAACTCTCGTTAGTTTCACCGGATTAGGCCCGGCCCAGGCTCAAGAACAGCGGCTCAGAACGCTGACAGTTACTGGGCGCGGGATAGCAGCAATTCCGACTACTCAGACTCAAGTGCGTTTGGGTGTTGAGGTGCAGGGGAAAACCGCCGCCGAGGTGCAGCAGGAAGCGGCGAGGCGATCGTCTGCTGTGGTAGAGTTACTGCGATCGCGCCAAGTCGAAAAACTCGAAACTGCCGGCATCACCCTCAATCCCATTTATAACTACGAAACTAAGCCGTCACCGCAGATCACAGGCTATACGGCGACGAATACTGTCACTTTTCGGATTAATACTCAATCTGCCGGGACTTTGCTCGACGATGCGGTGAATGCCGGGGCTACACGCATTGATGGTGTGAGTTTTGTGGCGGCCGAAAGTGCGATCGAATCTGCTCGAAAACAAGCCCTCAAAACAGCAACCCAAGACGCTCAATCGCAAGCTGATGCGGTCTTGAGCGCCCTGAATCTCAAGCGGGGAGAAATTCTGAGTATTCAAGTCAATGGTGCTTCTGCGCCGCCTCCTGTGTATCGGCAATTTGCTGGTGCTCGCGCTGCTGTTGCTGATGCTACAACGCCGGTGGTGGGAGGGGAACAGCAAATTGAAGCATCTGTGACTTTGCAAATTAGTTATTGATTGGGGCTGCATTCTAATTGAACGTAAAATGCTAGATATAGCCTTTCTCAGAAAGATGAGGTACTATCGGGCATAGGGCATAGGGCATAGGGCATAGGGCATACCTGACTTTTTTGAGAACTTCTATATGTTAGAAACCCGACTTCTTAAAAGAGTCGGGTTTCTGGGTATTTTATTTTTTTATTTCTGTCTAATTTTTGTAATATAAAATAGCTTAAACATCAGAATAATGTGATAAAATTAAATCACTAAATATCAAAATCAATATCCAGTAAGTGTCGGCGAAGTTATTAGCTGCATGGGTAAGCTATGGGATTTGCGAGGTGAATTGGAGCGGCAAGCCAGAAGAGAAAATACTCACTATGATGACGCTCAGTTGCCCAGACTGTGGATTTTGACACCGACAGCATCGAAACCATTGCTGGAGGGTTTTGGCGCGATACCCAACCCTGAGAATTGGGTGAAGGGTGTCTATTTTTTGCCTACGCATTTGAAATCCGCAATTGTGGTGATTCACCAATTGCCAGAAACTCCAGAAACCATGTGGTTGAGGATTTTAGGCAAAGGGGGAGTGCAGCAAAGGGCGATCGCCGAATTGAGCAGTTTAGCAACGGATGATCCGTTACGGATTATCGCGCTAGAATTATTGTATCGCCTACAATCACATTTGGTAGCCGAAACTCAAGAAGAATCAGAGCCAGAAGAGCGGGAGTTAATTATGGCCATTGCACCACTTTTTCGAGAACAAATACAAGCTGCACAGCAACAAGCTAGAGAACAAGGGTTAGAACAAGGGTTAGAACAAGGGTTAGAACAAGGGCTAGAACAAGGCAGACAAGCACAACAGCGCTTGATTTTAGAAAATTTTCTGCAAGTAAGATTTGGAGAAATTAACTCAAAAATGACGGCTTTTTTATCTCCAATATCAAACTTTTCCGCAGCGGATTTTACGGTGCTGTTGCTGGCAATATCGATGCTGACAGTCGATGAAGCAGGAAGACAACAAGCGGTCAGATTATTAGCCGAAAATGTCTTGAAAATGCGCCAAAGTGAGTTGGGCGATCTTCTGCCGACAGCCCTTACCAATTTACTAGCATTACCTGTGGATGAATTGACATTGTTTGTAGAACAATTGCCTCAGTTATCGGCGGATGAATTGAGAGTAAGGTTGGGATAAAAACCGGGATATGACTTGTTCGGGTAGTCATCAACTCTACCCGAATTTTCCGCGATCGCGTGAAAGTCATCCGAAAAATCTATGCGCGATCGATCCCTAGCTTTTAGCGTGACATACAACCAAGTGCCGTATATAATGGAGAGACTAGATAAACCGTATTTTGTATGACTAAAACTACTAAATCGGAACCATCAGCCCTATTAGAGGCTCGTGTCAGTCCAGAGATTAAAGCCCTTTGGCAAAAAGCCGCTGACTTAGAAGGACGTACCCTAACAGATTTCGTCATCGCCAGCGTTCAAGCAGTCGCTTCCAAAGTTATTGAACAGCACCAAAGACTGAAACTTGACCTTGACGACAGTGAGGCTTTCGTGAATGCCCTCCTGAATCCAACCCAGCCGAATCAAGCTCTCAAAGCAGCAGCCTTGCGCTACAAACAAGTGATGGGCGATGGTACTCATAATTGAACCCTTAGATAGCAGCAGACATCACAGAGAGCTTTTTTGTTGTGGACAAGATAGTTTGGACAACTACATCCGCAAACAAGCTTCTCAGGATCTCAAAAAGAAAGTCGCAATCGTATTCGTTTTAGTGGACTCTCCCAACACTGATGTGATTGCCTATTATACGCTTTCTGCATACACCATTGAACTCGCAGATTTGAATGAATCTTTTGCAAAAAAGCTGCCTCGCTATCCCCTTCTACCTGCTACATTACTCGGTCGTTTGGCAGTCGATCGTACTTATCAAGGTCAACATCTCGGCGAGTTGATTCTGATAGATGCTTTGACCAAAGCACTCTTAGCAACTGCACAAGTTGCATCTCTCGCTGTCATTGCAGAAGCTCTGGATGAGCCAGCAGCCAATTTCTATCAAAAATATGGTTTTCAAAAGTTCAAACAAAACCCGATGAAGCTTTATCTACCAATGAAATCGGTTGAAGAACTTTGTCAAAATTCTAACATTTAGTTGATTTTGTTAAAAACCGATCGCACATCCCATCCCCAACCCCAACACCACCGACACCCTCACAAGCTCAAATTACTACCAGATCGGCGATCGAAGTACCCGATATCGACTAAAGTAAACAGAAATTATAATTGGCGGTGACTTGAGTGATTGAGACTTTAGCAACAGGAATCGCAGCAGCAGGTTCGCTGCTAGCATTAGGCGGGCTAGGCCTGGAGTTGAACTATCGCCTGCTTCCCCGTGGAAATAAACTAGAACTCACAGCCGGAGAATGGCACTTAGCCATAAACGAAGCCAACCACTACCTTTTAGTAGGGGAAATGGAGTTCCGCAACCTGACAAAGCGGTTTGAGATCATGTTGCCAGAAGTGCGTGCAAAGGTGAAACTGATCTCAGATGCTAGTTTAGATGATGTGACTTCCAAAACCAAGGTGATTCCTTGCCACAAAGACGCATCAGCTAGAGCCGATGATTACTGGTTCGGCTACATCGTCAAAGCCCAAGCAACCACGAAAATCAAAGTCTCCATAGACATTCACGGGCAAGATTTAACCAAATTGCAGTCAGCTTGGGTGCAAGTACATTTCACCACCTACGGCCCAGGCGGGCGCATCCCGAAAGTCCGCCACGTCGTAGTACCACTGCAATTTCCCAACTCCGAGACAGTACCAAACGCCCGCAATGTCGGAGTTGCCGAAGTTTTACCAATTCGCACCCACATTCTGACAGAAATAGACAATCCCGTCGAAATTGTCAAACGTTACGTGCTTCCCCGCGCCCAAAAAGGCGATATTGTCGCCCTAGCAGAAACTCCCTTAGCTTTGATGCAGGGACGTTATCGCCATCCCAGCGAAGTTAAACCCGGATGGGCGGCTAAGCGAGTGTGCTTGTTTTTCTTACCCATGTCCAGTTTAGCTACAGCTTGCGGGATGCAGACTTTAGTTGATGTAGTTGGGCCTTGGCGCGTAGTTGCAGCATTTGCGATCGGCGCTGTAGCTAAAGTATTCGGTAAACCGGGAGTTTTCTACCAACTAGCAGGGGAACAAGCTAGACTGATTGACGACGTTACCGGGACATTGCCTCCCTTTGACCAATTTATCGTGCTTGGACCGGACAATCCCCAGCAAGTTGTAGAAGAAATTCAACGAGAAACCGGACTTGCCGCGGCGATCGTAGACGCTAATGACTTGAAAGCAGTTAAGATATTAGCAGCGACCTCCGATTTATCAGTAACATTTTTAGAGCAAGCCTTGCGTAGCAACCCCGCAGGCAATGCAGATGAGCGCACACCGGTGGTTGTAATTCGACCCATGCCGAAGCACTCTTGAGTTAAAAATTAAAAATTAAAAATTAAAAAAGTGATTTTTAATTTTTAATCCAAGGAAGAAGGGGAGAAAACAGAAAACTTTTGAGTGATCAGCAATGAATTCAAAACTCAAAATTTCCTTAATTCTTCCCCTTTGGAACTTTTTAATTTTTAATTTTTAATTTTCTATTCCCCACTTTCCTGCTATGACTTCACTCCCTTCCCCAAACCAAAACCAGGTTGCGATTCGCCCCTTTCAGTATCGCGACATAGAGGCGATGGAACAACTTTGCGCCGAAACAACCGACGAGGCAGAAAACCCCAAGGGCGCAAGCCCGGACTTGGTATTGAACCGCAAGTTGCAGCAACTTCGCCGTTGGTACGGACTCCTAAAGATTTTGAGCCTGTTTCCCAACCCTTTTCAGTCGCTGTTTCGGGCTCATGTTGCTGAAGAAGAGGGCATTGTTAAGGGCGTAATTCAGATTTCTCCCTTCAACCGCACCCGCAGCACTTGGCGGATCGATCGCATCGGCGTAGACTCAGAAGCCCGTAGCAAAGGAATTGGTTCCATGCTACTGCGGCACTGCTTCGAGGCAGTGTGGGAGGCTAGAACATGGCTGCTAGAGGTGAATGTGGGCGACAAATCAGCCCTGGCTTTGTATCGGCAAAATG
Source organism: Microcoleus sp. CAWBG640 (assembly GCF_020883015.1). Classification (NCBI taxonomy): domain Bacteria; kingdom Bacillati; phylum Cyanobacteriota; class Cyanophyceae; order Oscillatoriales; family Microcoleaceae; genus Microcoleus; species Microcoleus sp. CAWBG640. The sequence goes on along the minus strand of NZ_JAHRFC010000052.1, from coordinate 29,913 downwards.
GGTTTCAACCTTTAGCCCAGATGACCTATTGGACGATCGCCCCAGAACGTCTTCAAGAAATGGCCTGTGCTACCCCAGATTTGCCCAACTTGCTACCTGTGAGCAACGCCGACGCTCAATTGCTATATCAACTAGATACCGCGTCTATGCCACCCCATGTGCGTCAAGTATTCGATCGGCATATTCAAGATTTCAAAACCAGTTTTTTAGGTGCTTTAATCGAAGGTGTCAGACAGTGGTTAGGCAAAACAGAAGTAGTCAGTGCTTACGTGTTTGAACCACAGCGCAAAGCCGCGATCGGCTATTTTCAGGTACAGTTATCCCGCTGCGGTAACGAGCCTCACGTCGCCCAATTGACCGTACACCCAGCCTACACCTGGCTGTACCCAGAACTGCTGTCCCAGATGGCCCGCCTAGTCCAAGATTTCCCGGTTCAAAGTCTCAATCTAGCTTCCGCTGATTATCAGCCCGAACGAGAAGCTTATTTAGAGCAATTTGGAGCCGTGCGTGTGGAACACAGTTTGTTGATGTCGCGATCGGTATGGCACAAATTGCGCGAGTCCAAATTAGTCTCACTCGAAGGACTCCAGCTATCAGAAATGCTGCAAGGTTTCCAGCCAACTCGCAAACCCGTGCCCGGTAGAATGTCGTGGCTAGGTCCGATCGCCCCAGAAGCCGCAGCCACACCTCCATCGTCCGAGGTTAAACCCCTGTTGGCTGACACAGGAAACAACCAAGCCAATCAAGTTAACCCCTTGAACAGTCAAATTTCCGAATCAACAGCAACAGATGATGCCAGTATTTTGCCTCTGAAATTGTCCGATTTGCCGATCGACGGTAGCTGATACAGCGTATTCCAGGTTTATAGAACGAATTCATAATCCTCGTCAATGCACTGTCTCTACAGCTCGCCTATTACGTGAGGCTAAACAACCTCTTCACTCACCTTGACAGGGCTGGGGGTCAAGCTCTACACCCGCTGCTTGGCTCGCCCTTTAACAAAGGCGATTTGTGTCCAGAATTTATTCTCGGGGTGACAACGCCTCTGAAACCTTGATGAGTCAAGCTTGGAGGCTCCTTAGCCTTGAACCCACATTCCGCAGATATAACTCGGACTACTGGTTACAGCAAAGCCCTAGTTCAATTTGGAGAAATTCGTGATCGTATTGTTATAGTCAGTTTATAGTAGTGTAGGGCTTTCGCTGTAACTGTTAGAGTCAATCTTTTCAGGTCGTGCTACGCTAAACGAATCGCACTAAGAATTATAGGTTAATAAAGTATGGCAGAACATCAAGGTATGACTCCTACCGTAATTGTTGGCGTGGGTGGCACAGGCAAAACAGTTTTACTGAAAGTACGTGCAATGATTGCGGAGTCATACGGCGCTCTGGATCAATTGCCGATAGTTGCTTTTTTACACATTGACACAGACCAAAACGATCTCAAGGCTCAATCAGTAGAGGTACTCAAACAAGATATATCCCTTCGTCCTGTCGAACAGATTCACGCCAAAGTTGATAAAAGTGATACGGCAAATATTTTAGGTAGGTTAGATGACTATCCGCATATTGCGGAATGGTTCCCTAGAGAACTCAAAGCTACTGAGTCTATCCTTGATGGAGCAGGTCAGGTAAGAGCGCTAGGTAGATTTGCTTTTACCCATAACTATTCTGCGATTAAAGAACAATTTTTAAGTGTAATGCAGCGAGTCATTGAAGGACGAGAAGTAATGACTCGAACAGGGGTAAGAGTCGATCAAGGAGTCAATGTATTTGTGGTTTGCTCGCTTTTGGGTGGAACAGGATCGGGAATGTACTTAGACCTTGCTTATTGCTTGCGTGACTGGATTCCTGCTGCTAATCAACCACAAACCTCAGCTTATCTGGTTCTACCTGGTACAGCCCGTGGGGTAGCAAAAAGACAAATTGCTAATTCCTATGCTGCTTTGATGGAACTTAACTATTATTCTAGCAGTAATACTCGTTTTGAAGCTCAGTATACAGCTACAGAGGTAATAAGCGATCATGCTGGAAGAAATCAACCTTTCCGGTTTTGCTATCTGGTAGGCAACACAAATCCTAACTATCAGATTCCTGATTTAGGAGGGGTGATGGATATGGTTGCTCAAAATATATTTTTGGACTTTAGTTCTGGGCTTAGTCAACATAAGAAAACGATTCGAGATAACATTGCACAATTATTAGGTGGGTTAGATGCCCTTGGCTATCCTCAAAGCTTTATGACCTTTGGTCTTTCGGCAATTCAATTTCCACTTAATCGTGTTCTGGATGCTTGTGCTTCTCGGTTGGCGGGGCGTGTTGCTTCTTGGTGGGCAAATCCCAATCCAACCTCTGTAAATATGAGGGATGTAGTGAAGCAAACTCTGCGATCGCTATTTTTGTCCGAAGATGATGGCGATCATCAAATTTTAAATACTATTTGTAATGCTGTCAGTGGACAAACTTATACTAAGGAAGTGGAGTCACAGGTAGAATCACTGCGGATTATTCGCAAAGAACAAAATCTTGAGCTAAATGCTTTGGGGGGTTTTGTAAGAATTCGTAAGGAGCAAGAATTCAAGCCTCACTTTCAGGATAGCGATCCTAAGCCAGCTAACTGGAGTGATTACTTTAGAAAAATGTGGAATAACACAGAAAATCTAAAACGGGAAAAACCCTTGGATCTACGTGCCATTATTTATGACATGGTGGAAGATCGTTTTCGCGGCGCAAGCTATACCCGTAATTTTTTGGAAGAGCTTCGTAACATATTAGATAAAGAATATAGAACTGTTTTCAATCGCGATCGTAGTGAATTTCTTTCTGAAATCACTGAAGACAAGGAAAATGAACTAGATCATTTAATTCAAAAGCTGATCAAAGACGGAAATGATTTTTGGAAAAAGTTAGTTGCTCGGAATGTTGTAGAAACAAGTTTTGAAAATTGTCTGAAGGCGATTCAAAAATTTTACACTGGTAGAATAGAAGTAAAAACTCGTGCTTTAGCTTTCCAAGTGCTAGATGAATTGATTAAAGAAATTAACGCTCTTCTCTTAAACATTGGAAAATACGAAGAAGTCTTAAGCAGGGTGCAAAAAAAGCTGACGGATCGAGAAAAAACATATATCCAAGAAACCAAAAATCTAACGATCAATGGAATTGTTCTTTTTAAAGAAGAAGTTGTCGATCAAATTTACACGACGGTAATAGTAGATAAAGAGGCTAATAAGGTTGAATCTATCTCTAGGGGGCTTCTTCAGGAGCAAAGCAAACGACTTTTTGATTTTTATAGTTTTGATAAAACAAGAGAAGAGGAGTTATACAGCCAACTTTTAAGTGCTGCTTTTGATGTGTTTGAAGATAGCCGACGGATTCGGATATCGGCTGCCCAACAGTTTATTGAGCAATATTCAACTCAAGAGCAAGAAACTCTTGCCCAAGAATGTGTAAGGCGTAGTGAATCTTTCTTGCGTTTTACAACGGTTACTGGCTATACAGATACTCCTGCTAAACGTCAAAGTTTGTTAGGAATAGAAGGTGGCACAACGCCAACCGATCCATCAGTCACAAAGGTTTTAGCTATTATTCGTAAGGCAACTTCTTTAAATGATCGCGATATCAAGTCTCTAAATGTGCCTCATTATATTTACTTTGCTCAAGAGAGAGGCGCTTTTCCTTTGAGAATGATTGAGGGTATGTCTGAGATGCGTCAATGTTATCGTACCTTGCCTCGTGAGGACACCAATCCATTGCACACGCACTCTGACAGCCGACGTTTTCTCGATCTGATGCCAGATACGCAACAAGAGACTGAGGTAAAACAAAACTTGATCTTGGGGCGTGCCTTTGGTTTACTGATCGAGATTAATCAAGACGGAGCGCGTGAAATCCGCTTTACCTACAAGAGTAAGGCTACTGGTATGGAAGAAGTTCAGTCTTTGGGTGCTAGTTGGCAAGAGGCGGAAGACTTTTTGCTTAACAATCAACATAGCTCGAAACGCCAAATTCTTGATGATATACTTCGGGAAACTGGACAAAAAGCGCGTACTGTAGCAGAAAAACGTGAAATCTATCAGAAATTGCAGGACTGGCTAGGTAAGTTTGCTACTAAGTTTGAAAATGGCAAAGAAAATTCTGAATATAAAAAGGCTAATGAGGCGATCGCCAATTATGTCAAAGAATATGGACTCTATATTCCAGATGACACAGCCACCAGTAAGGATAACCCTAGTGCTAATAAGGTGGATAATGACAGCCTCACAAACAATCTAAGCAAGTTTAGAAGTCTGGTCGAGAAAACCTACCGCACTCCTAACCCATCCAAAGAAGACTTGCGAGTCATAGAGCTTCGTCGAACGAGACTTAACATTTCTCAAGAGGATGCCAAACAGATAATTGCTGAATTTGCCCCAGATTCTGCAAAGCAAAACCACAAAGAAGAATACGCAGGAGTTTATAAATCATGTCTAAGTAAAGCAAAAGATGCAAATCTCAGCGATGAAGACTTGTCTGAGTTAGAAAATCTACAAGAAGAACTAAGTCTGACTGATGACGAAGTTTGGGAAATTAAGAAGGACGTGCGTAATGAATTGGGTATAAAATAAATTAAGTGTGATCAAAAGTATAAGTTTTTATGAAATGTCCGATCGCAAATCCGAGCTGCCCAATCCTAAGTGGCAGTGCGTCTTCTAGTAGCTCTTGTCCTAATGCTGGTTGCACTTATCGTGGAGGGAACCCTCTTGCCGCAACGGTTACAGCGGTTGCTATCTGTGGTGCGATCGCTACGGGGGTCTATTTTGCTTTTAAAGAGAAAATTAATCCAACGCCTACACCCGCACCCACATCGACAAACCTTACACCTTCACCCACACCGACAATTCCTACACCCTCGCCTACACCCGCACCCACATCGACAAACCTTACACCTTCACCCACACCGATAATTCCTACACCCTCGCCTACACCCGCACCCACTCCTATACCTAACATAGTTACCATTGACTCTATTGATACGTCTCAGCCCAACCCACAGGTACTGACGATGGATGGTAGCGTGACTATGGTCAAGATGATCAAGTTGTTGCGGAATGGTTATGCACAGGTCAATCCAAATATTCCGACAACCTATGGTTTTGACGTTAATGGTGAACCGAAGGATGGTGAGGATGTGCGTCCTACTGGTTCGGCTTCAGGGTTAAAAAATTTAATTGACGGGAAGGTATTGATGGTAGCTACCTCTCGTCCACTGAAACCTGAAGAAGCAAAAGCGGAGGTCAAAATAATTCCTATTGCTCGTGATGCGATCACTATTGTGATTGGCAAAGATAACCCATTTCAGGGAAGTTTAACAAAAGCTCAACTGCGCGATATTTACACGGGTAAGATTACTAACTGGTCAGAGGTTGGAGGCGCGAACTTACCAATCAAGGTTTATAACCGCAGTCCAGACAGTGGAACGCGAGGATTTTTCCAAGATGATGTTTTGCTTGCGGCAAAATTTGCTCCAGATGGTGAAAACTTTAAGACATGGGAACGCGATGAAACAACGGCAGTATTAAGGGTTTTGGGAAACGATGGTATTTACTATACAACTGTCTCTCAAGCAGAACACCAAAACATGATTAGAATTGTCCCCATTGATGGCATTAATCCTGAAAATAAAAAAGCGATCTTAGATCGTACTTATCCGATGATAAGAGATGTCTATCTCGCTGTTCCAAAACAGTCTAGCCCCGCTGTCAAGCAGTTTGTCGAGTTCGCCCTTTCTCCTGAAGGTCAACGTATTGTTGAACAAGCTGAGTTTATTCGTTTGAAGTAAATATAAATAGTAGGCAAAATGTTGTTCTTTCAAAGAATACTGAAGAGCTTTTTATGGCTATCTCTTGCTGTTGTAGCGGTTTTTGCTGCCCAATGGTTAGAAAAATTTGTTGCAGGTTGGCTGGGGACTAACTTAGAATTATTATTTTTTAAAATTAAAGATTTTCCACAAGGTACATGGGATTTGTTTCGGTATGATATCACGGGATTACTTATCCTAGATATCCCGATTAAAATATTTTTGGGCATCTGTATTTTTTTTGGTTTAGCTGTCCTTGAGGATCGTGAGGGAAAAAAACTTATTGGAATGATAATTGGTATACCAATTCTTTTATATGTCTTAGTACCAGCATTGCTACCCTATGCTATTTACGGTATAGTTTTTTGCTGCTTAGGCATGGTAATGGCTAATACATATTACTTAATTGGATCTCCTGCCGTGTTGTTTTTTAGTGTGCCTATCGTATTGGTATTTTCTTCTGTTAGTAGTATTTTTAGCTATAATAACTTAGTAGATAGCATCTATTTTAATTGGATTCGAGAAGATCAAGCATCAATTACAAACTTTATAGACTTCTGGTTCTACACACTTAGAGTTTGGATTTTTGGTAAGAGGATGTTTGATCCTTTTTGGCAATACTGGGTAGCCCTACCAGTAAACTTTATATTCAGTATATTATTCCTGTCTGGTGCTAGTTTTATTACTATAACAATAGCTAGTTCTGCTGTTGAAGAAATTGATAAGAAGCTTAATGAAAATGGTCAGAGAGTTCCATCAAAGAACAGCAATCCCATAGCTATTTTTCTTGCTACCTTGTTTGCTATTTTTGTCTTATTTAATTGTTTCAAATGGGCAACTGACAATTCTAAATTTGTATTAGCTAACTCAACTAATTCTCCGAAAGCAACTCCTGCCATGATTGCCACTGGTAACATTAACACTTCCCTATCCAGCACGAATACTCTTTCAATTGATGGCAGTGTAACAATGGTTAAGATGATGAAATTTTTGCGGGAGGGATACAGGCAGGTAAATCCCAAGATTAAAATTACCTATGGCTTTGATAGAAATGGCAAGCCTAGTGAAGGAGAAAAAGTTCGACCGACTGGCTCATCTGGAGGACTAAAAAATCTGATTAAAGGCACTGTAACAATGGCTGCCAGTTCACGACCTTTAAAACCAGATGAAGCAAAAGCAGGAATCAAACTTATTCCAGTTGGGCGTGATGCCATAGCCGTTGTTGTTGGAATCAATAATCCTTTTAAGGGAGGAATAACTACAAATCAACTGCGTCAAATCTATCAAGGGCAAATAACTAACTGGTCTCAACTGGGGGGACAAGACAAACCAATCAAGGTATACAATCGTGGTGTAGAAAGCGGAACTAGAGACTTTTTTAAAGAGCATATCCTTTTAGGTGATAGGTTTGCCCCCGACACTGAGAACTTTAAAACATGGGAACGTGACGAAACAACAGCAGTATTGAGAGTGATTGAGGATGATGGGATATACTATACTTCAGTATTCCAAGCTCAGGGACAGAAAAATATTAGAGTTGTTCCTATTGAAGGGATTAACCCTCTTAATAGGGATACAATTAAGAAAAAGATTTATCCCATTAGTCGGGATCTTTACTTAGCAATTCCAACCAAAACCAGCCCTGAAGCAAAACAGTTTATTGAGTTTGTGCTATCACCCAAAGGACAAGAAATTGTAGAAAAAGCAGGACTTATTTCAATTTTTTGAAAATTACAACAAGAAATCATCTCGTAACTCACCACTCTCAGCCCTCTTTGAAAGAAATAAGTTTAACAGTCCTCTTCAGAGGACTTAAGCTATAGCAACCGCCAAGGCGGTTAGGACGCAAGACGCAAGACATCCTCGATCGCATGGAGGAAACAATTAAACCGATCGAGCTGTTTGCGGATGCGACTTTTTAACCAAGACCAGCACTGTTCAATTTTGTTAAGGCCTGGGGAATAGGGGGGAGGGTTTGGGCATGGTTCGCGTTCGCAACACAGAAATCTCAACTACAAAATTAGCAACTTTTTGATGTCTTGTCTGTTCAATTGAGGATGATCTTGCTGCGCGGGTAGCGACAAGTGATGCCAATTCCCACATAGCGGACTCTTGCTCTCGTGAGCCCCTCAACCTCGCGATATTAATGCAGCCAACTCGATCGCCCGTCTGGGAGCGCGCGAGCGTGGACTCTGGGTAACAACCCTCGCACTCAAGGGAGTCCGTCTCTGTTTCCCAGCGATCAAGCGTGAGCCTCGAACCCACATTCTATGTCCTAACCGCCTTGGCGGTTGCTATACTATCAATATCCTCGTAGGGACACGGCACTGCCCATTGGTGTCAACTTAAGACTGAAAGCCTTGATAAATCTCGTTTTTAGCTGAGTCTAGATCCCCCTAAATCCCCCTTAAGAAGGGGGACTTTGAGAACACTCTTGTCCCCCCCTTCTTAAGGGGGGCTAGGGGGGATCTAGGCTTAATAGTCAAACAGCAGTCTCTGACTGGGTTTGACGTTAAGTTGACACCAATGGGCACTGCCGTGTCCCTACAAGAACTATTTACCTCGCATACCTGAGAGTGTCAATGGATTTTCCTTCTTCTTCTTCCTGAAGCGGTTCCTGAGCGGAGTCGAAGGGCCTTCTTCCTTCTTCCTTCTTCCTTCTTCTACAAAATGTCAGACCAAAAATTGTGGATTTCAGCACTAGGACTAGATATTGGACTCAAACGAGTCGGCATCGCCGGATGTGACGGCACTGGTTTAATTGCTACCGGTATTACAACTCTAGTGCGATCGTCCTTCGATCGAGACCTAGCCTACCTCAGAGAACTCGTCCGAGAGCGGAATGTGCAAATGTTGGTATCAGGCTTACCTTACTCCCTGAACGGAGATGTCGGTGCTCAAGCCCGACAAGTACAAAAATATGCCACTCGCATCGCCACAGCCCTAGAACTGCCCCTAGAATACGTAGACGAGCGCCTAACTTCAGTCCACGCAGAGGAACTGATCCAAGCACAAGGGATTTCGCCATCACAAAACAAAGGTTTGATCGATCGCAAAGCCGCAGCCCTAATATTACAGCGGTGGCTAGATGACCGAAGGAAAAAATCGATTTGAGAATTGCTCCCCCATCTCCCACTCCCCCCATCTCCCACTCCCCCCTCTCCCCCATTAGCAATTTCGCAGCAGCTTAACAAAGCCGTGATATCCTAGTTGTGCAAGTTTGCTACGCACACCTGTAACCGTTGACACACGGCCGAAAATTTCCCAGTAAACTCGGTACTGAAGAAGGAAAATAAGATACACGCGATGTCCTCATCCCCATACCGCAAACAGAATAGCAAATCCGACGCAGTTTCCGTCACCCTGACTGACGAAGTTGGGCGATCGCTGACTTGCAACATAGAATATTCTATGGACTTAGAAGGTCAAGAATACGCCTTACTGCTTCCCATTGACTCACCAGTAGAAATTTTTACTTGGAACGGAGACGAAACAACGGACGAAGCAGCAGTTCCCGTAGAAGACGAGACCGAAATTGACAAAATTTTTGATACCGCTAGAGTTGTCCTGCAAGAGCAGAACTTAACACTCCGGCGCACGGCTGTGACTCTGACGGTAATTGGCGAATTGCCAGATTTTCCCGACGAGGATGCGGAGCCAGATGCCGATCCAGAGCAGGAGTCAGATTTTGAGGAGTTGATGTGGTTGACCAGCTTCTATCACGAAGAGCAGGAATATGCTATTTATACGCCTCTCGACCCGTTCTTTATCTTAGCTAGAATGAATGATGACGGTCAGCCAGAATTGCTCTCGGAAGAAGAGTTTGAAAGACTGGAACCTATGTTACCTATGCTAGAAGACCAGTTCTTTGACGAGCTTGATTAGATCTTAATTGAAGGCAGAAGGGACTATGGATCGAGAACAACTGACAAAAAGCAGCGCGCGCGAGGGCCGAAAAGGTACTCCGCAAGTTTCTAAATGGTTGTTTTATCTAGCGTTACTCCCGGCGGTTTGGGGTGTGTGCGCTTGGCAGGGCTGGGCTTGGTGGAGCTGGGCTTGTGCCCCTGCTAAACTAGCTGCTGAGTCAACGACCCCAGCAGTCAAAAATGCTGTTTCTATCCAAATTCCCGAAGGTACTTCTAGCCAACAAATCGGACGAGATTTGGAAGCTGCGGGGTTAATTAGATCGGCCTCCGCATGGAATATGTGGGCCCGCTGGTTGACTCTGCAAAACCGGGAGGGAGGTTTTAAAGCAGGGACTTACCAACTGTCACCAACTCAGCCGCTGAGCGCTGTGGCGGACAAAATTTGGAAAGGTGAAGTTGTACAGCAAAGTTTCACGATTCCCGAAGGTTGGTCGCTCACACAAATGAGCGCTTATTTTGAAGCACAAGGTTTTTTCCCAGCTAAGAGTTTTATGGCGGTGGTGAGTCAAGTTCCCTACGCTCAATACCCTTGGCTACCGAGCGGTTTGCCTCATTTGGAAGGTTTTTTGTACCCGGATACTTATCAGTTAGATGGGGATGCTGTCACCCCAGAAGCTGTGATTAAGCAAATGCTCAGCCGTTTCGAGCAGGTGGCTCTGCCGGTCTATCAAAAAAATCAGAAAAATACTAAGCTGGATTTGAAAGAGTGGGTCACTTTGGCAAGTATTGTGGAAAAAGAAGCTGTGGTTGCCAGTGAGCGCCAGCGCATTTCTGGGGTATTCAACAACCGTCTGAAAAAGGGTATGCCCTTGGGTTCTGACCCGACAGTTGAATATGCTCTCGGCATCAGGCAAACTAAGGAGAAGCCTCTGACTTTTAAGCAGGTAGAAACGCCTTCTCCTTACAATACTTATATAAACGCAGGACTACCACCAACTCCGATCGCAGCTCCGGGAATCGCGAGTCTGGAAGCGACTCTAGCTCCTGAAAATACCGAATATCTGTATTTTATGGCGCGGTATGACGGCACTCACATTTTCAGCCGCACTCAGGCGGAACACGATGCTGCTGTGGCTCAAATTGACCAAAAAGTGCGATCGGGGCAATAGCAGAATATGAGACAATTGTTAATTGGTAATGGGTAATGGGTAATTGATAATGGGTAATTGGTAATGGGTAATGGGTAATTGGTAATTGGTAATTGGTAATTATCACCAACAAAAAAGAAGCAATAAATAACAAGTAATACATTCTCAATGCCCAATCCCCAATTCCCAATGTAAAATCTAAAATCTAACATCTAAAATAATTATGTCTTGGGGTAAACTACTACAGCCCGATTTAGTTCTTGGCACTGCTGTCGTGAATTTAACGGCTGATATTCTTCAGAAATATCACATAAAAGGATTAGTGTTAGATGTGGATGAAACTCTCGTCCCTATCACAGCATCAAATGCTTCTCCCGAACTCAGTTTGTGGGTAAAAGAGATTAAGCCCGTCGTATCCCTATGGTTGGCCAGCAATAATTTAAGTCAGAATCGGATTGGTCGAATAGCTAATTCTTTGAATCTACCCTACATCACGGGTGCTGCTAAACCCTCGCGGCGCAAATTACGCAGAGCACTGGATGCAATGGATTTGCCAGTGGAACAGGTGGCGATGGTGGGCGATCGACTTTTTACCGATGTTTTAGCCGGTAATCGTTTGGGTATGTTCACTATTTTAGTAGAACCAATGGTGGATGCTGGGGATGCGGTGCGGAAATATCCGGTGCGCTCTTTTGAAGTTTGGGTTTCTCAAGCTTTGGGCGCATCTCTGAAAACTAAAGATTAGTCATTCAACCAATAACCAATAACAACTAACCAATAACAAATGACTAAAACCATTGTTGTTAAAATAGGAACTTCGACACTCACTCGATCGACTACAGGAAACTTAGCCCTTTCAACCATTGCTACATTAGTCGAAGTTTTGACAAATTTGCGACACCAAGGTCATCAAGTAGTTTTGGTTTCTTCCGGTGCAGTTGGAGTTGGCTGCGCGCGCTTGGGTTTGACAGAAAGGCCACGAAATATCGCTCTCAAACAAGCTGTAGCGGCCGTAGGACAAGGGCGGCTGATGCGGGTGTACGATGACTTGTTTACTACTCTACAACAGCCGATCGCCCAAGTTTTACTAACACGCCACGATTTAGTGCAGCGTAGTAGTTATGTTAATGCTTCCAATACCTTTGGGCAACTGTTGCGATTAGGGGTGATTCCGATTGTCAACGAAAACGATACTGTAGCTGTAGACGAACTCAAATTTGGCGATAACGATACGCTTTCAGCATTAGTAGCCAGCTTAGTCGAAGCAGATTGGTTATTCGTGCTCACAGATGTCGATCGACTTTATTCCGCCGATCCCCGCAGCAATCCCGACGCCCAACCCATAGCCCTAGTCCAAAGTATGGCACAGCTCACAGAATTTCAGGTACAAACCGGAGATTCCCGCAGCGGTTGGGGCACAGGCGGAATGGTGACAAAAATTGAAGCAGCCAGAATCGCCACAGCATCAGGAGTCCGCACCGTCATCACCAACGGGTGCTTTCCCGCGAACATTGAAAAAATCCTCAACGGAGAGTCCATCGGTACCCAATTCGAGCCTCAACCGCGCCCTGTAAACGCGAGGAAACATTGGATAGCCAACGTGCTAATTCCTGTGGGGAAACTCTACTTAGATCCGGGTGCTGTCAACGCAATTACTCAAGGTGGAAAATCGCTGCTAGCCGCCGGAATTTCGCAAATAGAAGGAGAGTTTCAAGCAGAAGATGCCGTCCGGTTATGCGACACGGAAGGCAAAGAAATTGCCAGGGGACTGGTGAATTATCACAGTTTAGAATTGAGACAAATTCAGGGCTGTAAGTCAGATAAAATTGCCGAAATTTTAGGTTATCCAGGAGTAGAAACTGTGGTTCACAGAGATAATTTAGTCATTGTTTAAGCGATTTTAGGAAGATACTCTTAACGGAAAAAATCTGCCTCCTTTTCTTTCTTCCTTCTTGGGAGCGGTAAGCACACACCATGCTTTCAAGCTATTGTTGATACTAATGGGGGGTGACTTCTTCCTTCTATTTATCACAAAAAATCCAAACAGTCGATCGAGGAATCTAACCCCACAAAGGAAGCCACTTGCAGCACCGTATTGCAAGAATTGGTTTTGGTGTGTCTAAATAATTCGTTCATCGCGTCTGTAAACAATTCAAATACTTTTTCAGCTAATTCTAAAGCTTGTTGTTTTTCCCACTCAGTCATTTGAATTTCTTTAAGTAATTGCAACATTTCGGGTGTATTTAAAATGTGATGATTCTCCAAACGCACATAAGCGCCTCCAAAATAGACATATTCTTTTTTTGTAATTTTCTGTAATTCCATCACCACTTCCAGGGCAGCCTCAAAAAAAACTGTCGCCGTTGCTTCGAGAACTTCTACTAACACAATTTTTTGCAGAGGAGATGCTTCAAAAGCGTAGCGTTCCAGGGCGGCACAGAGCGATCGGGTTTTTTTCGTTTCTTCACCCCAAAGCAGTCTAAAGTCGCCGTAACTCATGGATTGGTTAAATCCCAGTTCCTCCAGGTATTCCAGATAGCCGTGCCAGTAGTAATTTTCTTTGTAAGTATATTTATTGATCAGTTCCTGAACTTTGTTATTACTTGCATAATCTCGGAGGACGTACTTGTTTAAATCGCTCAATCCCACTGCCAAAGGATCGAGTACAGGTGCAAAAATTAGCCTTTGATTAGGGTGGATACTTTTATTGGTTAGAAATTCAAACAACGGCAATTTCACAAATTCTTGCTTTTTGTGTTCAATGAATGCTACAATCTCTTTCATCTTTATAGCCTTTGCTTTGCGATCGCTGTTTTCAATATACGGTTAATGCCTAGTTCTATTATCTATGTTAAAAGCATAGATAGCAGTGTTTGTCATCATAGATATTGGTATTGTACATCAGGGAAAATTGTGATTTGCATCATAGGGTGCAGAACCCATCCATGGGGGCCTTTGAGGGAACCCTCGCCTAGTGGCGTTGCAATGGTAGCAAAGGACAATTTGCCATTTCCTCAATTGCCTTTGGGTACGTTCTAGGTTAATCTATTTTTTGGATCAGTTAAGAAAATTCTAGGAGCTCAGCTTGGAACGCACTTTTTTAGCGATTAAGCCCGATGGCGTACAGCGCGGACTCGTTGGCGAAATTATCGGTCGTTTTGAGGCCAAAGGCTTTACGCTAGTTGGCATGAAGCTGATCGTGGCGACTCGCGAATTGGCCGAACAGCATTACGGTGTCCACAAAGAAAGACCGTTTTTTGAAGGATTGGTAAACTTCATCACTTCAGGCCCCATGGTGGCGATGGTGTGGGAAGGCGACGGTGTTGTGGCTTCGGCGAGAAAAATCATTGGCGCAACCAATCCTCTGAATTCGGAACCGGGGACAATTCGTGGTGATTTGGCTGTGAATGTCGGCCGCAATATTATTCACGGTTCGGATGCTGTGGAAACTGCCAATCAGGAAATTAGTCTCTGGTTCAAGGATGAAGAATTGAGTGCTTGGAAACCTTGTTTAACTCCTTGGATTGTGGAGTAGTTTTGAGATTCTCCCGATTGATGAATCGGGAGATGATCTGAAATTATTAGGCGATGGAAATAGGCTCTTGGCTAATTCTGGGGGTGATATCAATTCCGGTTGTATCGGAATGATTTAACCGCGAAGGCGCTAAGGACGCGAAGGAAGAGAAGAGAGAGTTTAATACAGGACGATGAAGACAGGATTTTATATGAAGAGTCATAAAAGATTATTTAACCCACATATTTTACGATCAAAAAACCCAGAATTAGGGAAAAATTCTGGGTTATATCATTGACTGTTGCATCGGAATGATTTAACCACAGAGAACGCAGAGAACACAGAGGGAGATAACAGAGATGAATAATTCCCATGCTACCAGATTTTATATTATGGCTATGGGATTTTTCAATTATGGCAAGCGCCAAAGTGCTTGCTAGATCAAGGATTAGACTGAGTTTGCTGTGGCTGCTGGTTTTGGAGGAGAAGTTGCTGTTGTTGAATCTGAAGTTGCTGATTTTGCAGGTCTATTTGCCGCTGTCTGTCTTCTAGTTGCAGTTTTCTGTCTTCGGCTTGCTGTAATCTATCTTCACGTTGTATCTCTCTTTCTAGTTGTCTGTCTTCACGTTGCTGTTCTCTATCTTGACGTTGTTCGCGAATCTGTCTAAGCTGATTGCGTCGCTCGAAATCTCCGCCTAAAAATAAGTTCTGAAAAGTATTGATAGTTGTTTGAAAACCACTCAAAACTCCGCTAACGCTGTTGATGACACCTGCAACTCCGGTGAAGGGCTGCAAGAAACTGTTGACATTATCGGCTACCCTAGTATAGCCCGATCGCGCTACAAGAATCACATCATTGTTGCGGAGAGTGGGATTGTTGTTTGGATTCAAACCCTGGGCAAAGTCAACATCTATGGTGCGGCGAGAAACAGTGCCATTGGCGTTCAAACGTAGCAGTTCCACCTTGTCTTTTTTGGCACGCAATTGATTGAAACTGCCAGCAGTTAGCAAAGCTTGGTGGAGAGATGTACTGGGTTTAACTAACAAAGCTCCCGGTCTGACCACTTCGCCTACAATATTGATGCTAATGGCGTTGGGAGAGAAGCTACTACTGCCAATTTGTGAAATTTCTGTCAAGTCTACATTCGTTGCGGTGGGGATAATAACGCTATCGCCTTCTTGGAGCAAAACATCTTGGGTAGCATCACCTTTTTGCAGCAAATTCCAGAGATTTATCATGATAGTTTGTTCGTTTCCTCCTCTGATTTGGCGGCGGATTTGCACGCGGCGAATGTCTGCTTCTGTGGTGATACCGCCAGCAATTTTGAGTGCTCTAGTGATAGTTGGTAGACCCACCACGGCTCCTTGTTGTTGCTCGATGCTAACAAAACCCAGTTCGGTTTGTTGGTTGGTCGATCGCAAATCAGCAGCAGATATAGTATAAGGTCCAGGGCGACTTACCTCGCCGACAATGACCACACCAATTGGTTTAGTAATATCAGCGGAAAAATTGGCACTGGCTCTTTGACGTACTTCTTGAGTATTGAGAGAACTAGCTGTGGGTATATAAATTGTATCTCCATCTCGGATAGTGACGTCTTGCCGCAGATTTCCGGTATCTAAAAATTCCTGCAAATTAACAGTAATAACTTGCTCTGGTCCCCCTCTGCGGGGACGGCGGATTTGGACGGCCCGCATATCTCCTGCGGATGTGACTCCTTTTGCAAGTTGCAGCATTTCCATCAAAGTGGGAAATTTGACTCCTCCCCCTTCTCTGGAGGGATTAATCTTGTAGGAACCGGGACGAGTAATTTCACCAGCAATCCCGATGTTTAGGGGTCTAGCAACCATCAAAGTTACGGTGACAACGGGCACATTGATGAAGGGTTCATATCGCTTGGTAATGGCGCTGGCGGCTTGTTGCAATGTGAGCCCTTGAATTGATACACTACGAATGATTGGTAAATTGAGAGTACCGTCAACTAATACTTGGTATTCTTTGCTAAATTCAGGCACACCGAAAATATCTAAAGCAATGCGATCGCCCGAACCTAAAACATAAGGTGATTCCTGGGTGGGTAAACCGGAATTGCCGAGGGGGACACGAGCACCAGGAAGAGGTGGAGGTGGAGGTGGCGGTAGTCTTACTGGATTTGGGTTAGGAAGGGGTGGTCTGGGTCTGAGGGCTGGTAACTGAGCTATAGTGGGTAGTGAACTGCTCAATAACACGAGTGCCGATAAACTAAGACTGGTAGCGCCTTTAACGGTTTGTTTCATATTTTTTTTATGGTTGCAGTCTGTTCCGGGGCGATCGCAATTCGGTTAATTAGTTTATAATTTTAGACCCAAGTTTAAGCTCCACATTCATCTGGGGAGAACTCACTAAAATCTAAAATTTAAAATCTCAAGTCAACTCACATCCAGTGTAGCCTCACTTTGCTGTAAAATCCAGATCGTCTATTCTTATTTGCGAGTCAAAAATACGTGGGACTTAAGCTTGATAAAGTGATTCCTTGGGGTCGCTGCTTGGACGAATATATCGGAATGTTTCACCTGACATCGGCAGACCGGAAGTTAAAGATACTTGACTGTGCCGGAGGTCCAGCTAGCTTCAATGCAGAAATGACTCGCCAAGGTAATCAAGTAACTTCTTGCGATCCTGTTTATCAATTTTCGGCGGTCGAAATTGCCGAACGCATCCAGGAAACATATCAAAGGGTGATTGATGGAGTTAGGGCAAATCAAGACGACTACCTGTGGACAAATATCGAGTCACCAACCCACTTGGGCGAAGTGAGAATGGCGGCGATGCAGCAATTCTTGGAAGATTTGCCCCAAGGGATTCAGGAACGCCGCTATGTAACTGGTGAGTTGCCGATATTACCTTTTGAGAATGGCCAGTTTGATTTGGCACTATGCAGTCATTTTTTGTTTACTTATTCCGACCATTTTACCGAATTATTTCATCTGGAATCAATTCTAGAAATGTGTCGTACTGCGAGGGAAGTGCGTATTTTTCCTGTTATAAAAATTTCTGGTGAACCTTCTATTTTACTAACACCAATTATCCAAGAGTTAAAAGGACAAGGATATAAAGTAGAAGTTCAGGATGTATGCTATGAGTTTCAAAAGGGAGCCGACCAATTGTTGCGAATACAGCCTGGTTTTGATTCCACTCGAATTCCCTAAAGCTCCAAAATCTACATCTTTGATATAATATTACACCACAATCTAAACTCAAAACAACTCATGCCACAAACAGTCTGGATCGCACGACACGGAAACCGCATCGACTTCGTTAACCCCGACTGGTTTCTCACCGCAGAACACCGCTACGATCCCTATCTTTCAGAAGATGGACACATTCAAGCCAAACAATTGGCTAACCGCCTCAAAGGTGAAGGAATTTCTCACATTTTTGCCTCTCCTTTTCTGCGAACAGTCCAAACGGCAAACTACGCGGCGGAAGCCCTGGATTTGTCGCTAAAATTAGAGTGGGGATTGTGCGAGTGGCTGAATCCTGAATGGATGACGGAAATGCCAGAAACTCTTTGTGTGGATGCTTTATGTGAGCGTTTCCCTCGGATTGATGCTTCCTATAAAGGTGGGATGCCAAATTATCCCGAAACAGGGGAGGCTTGTCTCCAAAGAGCTGGGGAAACTGCTAGACGCCTTGTCGCTGAGTTTCCTGAAGATATACTGTTAGTAGGTCACGGTGCGTCGGTGTTAGGGACTGCGATCGGACTGGCGGGGGGTATGGAGACGGAAATTAATGCTTCTCTGTGTTGTTTGGTGAAAGTGGTGCGGGATGGGGGAGAATGGTCGATCGAACTTAATGGCGATACTTCCCACCTCACGGACACTGAAACCCTTGTCCGGTTTAATTAAAATTTAAATTTGTCCTCAAATTCACTAAAAAATATCAATCACAAATCGGTATGTCTGGACACAGTAAGTGGGCGACTATTAAACGCCAAAAAGCTAGAGTTGATTCCGCTAAAGGCAAAGTTTTTGCTAGAATATCTCGCGAAATCATTGTCGCAGCCCGCAGCGGAGTACCTGATCCGGCTGGCAATTTTCAACTGCGAACAGCTATTGAAAAAGCGAAGGCGGCTAGTATTCCTAATGAAAACATCGAAAGGGCGATCGCCAAAGGTGCGGGTTTGTCTGGGGCGAGTTCGGAATTAGAAGCTATCCGCTACGAAGGTTACGGTATTGGCGGTGTGGCTATTTTGATTGAAGCGCTGACAGACAATCGCAATCGCACGGCGGCTGGCTTGCGGGAAGCTTTTACGAAAAATGGTGGGAATCTGGGTGAAACTGGCTGCGTGGGCTGGATGTTTGACCAAAAAGGGGTTTGTACGGTAGGCGGTTTTATTGATGAGGAAAAATTGTTTGAAGCGTCCCTAGAAGCAGAGGCTCAATCCTATGAGTTGATATCTATTGATGAAGATGAGGAAGGTGGTGAGGTGTTTACGACTGTGGCTAATTTGGAAAATCTTTCTGAGGTTTTGAAACAGAAAGGTTTTCAAGTTTTGCAGTCAGAGATTCGTTGGATTCCCAGTATTACAGTGGAAATAGACAATGCTGAAAAAGCTCGATCGCTCTTGAAGTTAATGGATGCACTGGAAGATTTGGATGATGTCCAAAGTGTGACTGCTAATTTTGAAATGACGGAAGAGTTGATGTTGTTGACAGTTGATAGTTGACAGTGGGCCGTGGAAAGTGGGAAGGGTGCACTAACCAATAACCGATAGGTAATAACCAACGATCTTGTTTCCGGTTGTATCGGAATGATTAAACCACAGAGAACACAGAGGACACAGAGAAAGAGAAGAGAGAAATCATAATTCCGATGTCAACGGATTTGATATAACTATTCTTTCGGACCAGTTAGCAAATAAGTAATCATGTAGCCTTTGCCTTTAATTTGAATAGCGCCACGCTTCTGAAAAGTATACTTATCCTTTAAGAGTTCTTGGGTTTCTACGGTGACTTGAATGCAGCCGGTAATCCCATGGGATTCCATGCGCGAAGCAATATTTACTGTGTCGCCCCACAGATCGTAAATAAACTTTTTGAGCCCGATAACTCCGGCTACTACTGGCCCGGTGTGAATGCCGATCCGAATGCTGAAAGGTTCTGAATGTTGTAAACTGAGGCGGCGAATTTCTTGTAGCATATCGATCGCCATTGCTGCGATCGCCTCGGCGTGATCTGTTCGGGGCGTAGGCAAACCACCGACTACCATGTAAGCATCACCGATAGTTTTAATTTTCTCTAAACCGTGGCGATCGGCCAAGTGGTCAAAAGCGGAAAAAATATCGTTGAGCACTTCCACCACCGCCGTGGCTGAAATTCTCGAAGAAAGCTCTGTAAACCCCACAATATCAGCAAACATGACGGTTACTTCGCCAAAACTTTCGGCAATATTTTTTTCGTTGTGCTTCAAACGCTCGACAATCGCTGCCGGTAACACATTTAGCAAGAGTCGATCGGACTTTGTTTGTTCGGCTTCCAACTGTTTGTAAGCATCCTGCAACTGGGAAGCTTGGCGGGCTCTTTCTTGGGCTAGTTTTTCGATTTGGGCAGTGCGGCTCAAAGCTGTCAGCATATAAGTGACGGGAATGAAAGTCCATAACATCCCCATGGTGAGAGTGCCCCAAGAACGCCAGTGTTTTCGACTTTTACGAATTTCCCGACTGGCTGAGACGTAGACATACCAATCGCGATCGCTAATTTTGAGGCGTCTCCTGCAAGCGGTATAATCTGGACCCGGATTGTTGAGAATGGGACAGTTTGACTTGACTTGCTGTTGCAAATCGGCGGACCCCGGCAAGACTTGTTGGCTGTCGGACTGAAACAGCACTGAAAATTCGTTAATTTGGCTGGTGGCTGGTGTATCTTGCCGAACGGGGGGGCGGCTATCCCGTGAAATTGAGGATGCTTCTGGCTTGTCTGGAGCCTCGCTAGAGATATAAATATTCAGATAGTCGGTATTGCGTCCTTTTAAAGAAGTTTGCAACACATCTTTGCCTCGAAATACTCCCATGACAAATCCTTGCAGCAGTTGGCGACGGGAGGCGACGGTAGTTGGTTTGGTGCTGGTTTCGTAAATCGGGACTATGGCTAATAGATTTAATTCCGAGGAATTATTTTGAATTAAACCGATGTAGCTGGTGACAACCATTTCTCCGGTATCTCGCCCGCGAGAGAGTGCGGCCCGGATTTGTGGTTGGGAGGCGAAGTCAAAGCCCAAAACAGTTTTGTTGCTTGCTGCGGGTTCTAGGTATAAAGCAGGGAAGTATTCGGAACGTTGACGGGCTGGGATTGGTTGTCCTTGGAGACCTAATTCTGTAATCTGGAAGTTGGGCTGGTTTTGGGTTTGGTTTTGGGCTTCGTAGTCGGCGCGATCGCGATCGGGGACGCGGGGTAGCCAAGCCAGGATTTGCAGACTGGGGTGGACTGATAGGGGACGACCCACAAATCGGGCAAAGGAGGACTTATCGACTGTGCGGAAAGCTTTCATGTAGTCGCTGAGGGCGAGAACAGTGTCTAAATCTGAGTTTAGCTGCCTTTCGAGGGCGATCGAGATATCATCCATGCGACGGTGGGTTTCGTAGTCCCAGCGCCCGTTTTCCCAGTTCCACACAATGGCAAATGTAAACACAGACAACCCTATACCCAAACTCAGCGTCAAACCTGCTGGAATGTAGCGAAACCAGGGCAAAGGTAATTTTTTCAACATAATCGAGTGGCCAATAGGGGATTTAGGATAGCGCAGCACTGATTTCGATTAATTTCAGCTAATTTCAGCGTTTTATGCTGCGAATTTAAAGCCCCGATCGCTCAAAAACGGAGGGCAATTGGGAATTAAAATTTAGAGGTTTCTGACATTTTGCACCTTTGTCAACAACTTAAGAACCTACTCCCACACTGGAATTTAAATCCACAGTTCTCTTCCCTGGCAAGATTGCCCAGATACACCGCAGGCTTCCCTTATATTTTTTTACCATAATTTGATAGCCGATCGGCAGTTCCAAACCTGTCATATCCTGTGCGCTTCGCCCATCACTCTACACCGACAAGCTGATACAAGAACCGCGAGCAGTTTTGTTAACTTCTATTCTGGCTTGAAAAGCTTCTTTTAAGTGTGGCATATGGGTAACGGTTAGAATGCAGGCGAAATCCGAGGCGATCGCGTTAATAGCTGCAATCAGTCGATCGCATCCTTCGGCATCCTGAGTCCCGAATCCCTCGTCAATAATCAACATTTGCAAAGCCGTTCCTGCCCGCTGAGATAACAATCTCGCCAGGGCCAACCGAATCGCAAAATTAATCCGAAAAGCTTCACCACCAGAGTAAGTTTCGTAGGGACGAGTGCCACGGGCATCGGCGATTAAAATATCTAAAGTATCAATCAATTTAGTCGCTTTTTTAGAAGCAGCAGCCCGCTGAGTAATAAATTGAACGTGCAATTGATTGGCGCTCAACCTGGATAATATTTGATTAGTTTCTGCTTCTAGTTGAGGCAACACATTTTCAATCATCAAAGCTTGAATACCATTTTTACCAAAGGCTTGACCAAGCTCTTGATAAACTCGCTGCTGGCGTTTGGCAACTTGCATTTGCTCCTTTTGAGCTACTAGCTGAACTTGCCAAGCTTCTAGACTTTGCTGCTGTTGCTGAAGCCGTCCCAGACTTCCCAAATGTTGGTCTAGCTGCTGGCGACGGCGACTGATTTGTTGCTCGATCGCACTTATTTGTGGTCTGGAATCGGGATGTTCTTGCAACTGCTTATTCATGGCCGCAATTTGAGCGCTGACAGCTTGCAAATCTCGATCGCGCACAGCCATCGAACTAGCTATTTCATTAACTCGCTGCTGCACTTGCGGGTGCTGCTGAGTTGCCGCCCGCAGTTTTTCGGCCCTAGGAAGCCAAAATTGCGTCCGGCGCATTTC
This sequence comes from Microcoleus sp. CAWBG640, assembly GCF_020883015.1. Lineage (NCBI taxonomy): Bacteria > Bacillati > Cyanobacteriota > Cyanophyceae > Oscillatoriales > Microcoleaceae > Microcoleus > Microcoleus sp. CAWBG640. The sequence continues at coordinate 7,589 of NZ_JAHRFC010000052.1, read as the reverse complement.
GCTGCGGACTTGTTCGTGCTGTTCAAAATTGTAACCAACTTCCGCAATATATCTATCTAAAGACAGAATTTGCTGCTGTATGGGCGAACTGTTTTTTTCCTGTTCTAACTGCTGCTGCAATGCGACTAATTGAGTTTGCAATTCAGGACGGCGGGCCTTAATTTTATTAAATTTTTGTTGAGCATCTTTGATTTGAGATTGCTGAATTTCTGCCCACCGCAAACGCTTTTCTTCACTGCGGACGAGGGAGTGACTGAGATCGCTATAATTGAGTTGTTGCAGTTGCTGTTCGATTTGTTGGAGTTGGGCATACTCATCGGATGCGTAATCCCCAGTACGGAGCGATCGCTCTATTTCCCCAGCATCTTTTCGCAGAATTTGCAAGCGTTTTTCATCTTTACCCAGTGCCTCCAATTGAGCCTGCAAATTAGCGCGCCGTTCCCGCAATTCTTCATAGGGGGCTAATTCAGCTTCTAGTTGGCGAAATTCCTGTCTGAGGACATGAATTTCCCGTTCCGACACGGCTAACTGTTCGCGGACTACCCAGAGTTGATTCCAAATTTCTTGCTGTTGAGTATGATGTTTTTTGACTACCAAATTCCAGTAGTGTTCGTCTAAAGGTCGATCGCACAAAGGACAATTCCCAAAATCGGCATCGCGCACAACTAAATGGGAGTGAGATTGCTCATTGTCCAGCAAATTCGCTGCTTGACTTTCCCGAAGCAAAGCCTTCTCGGCAGTTTTTTCGCCTTCTTCTTTCCGTAAAAGTTGCAGTTTGCGATCGATTTCATCTAATTTAGTTTGATAGTCCAGGCTTTTAGCTTTCAGGTTTTCCAGAAAGTTGTGTCTTTCTCTGCCTTTTTCTCGGACTCGCTCCTGATAAACTCGCTTGTTTTCTAACAGTAAAATTTGATTAGCAATTGCCGAAATTTCCTGTTGCAATTGGGGCTGTCGCTGCTGCTGTTCCACTTGCAACTGTCGGTTAATTTCCTGTAAGCGGGCGGTTAAACCTGCGTGGGCGCGATCGAGTTTAGTTTGTGTCTGTTGTTGCTGTTGGAGTAGGGGCGAAACTTGCAGTTGCAGTTGTTCTAGTTGTTGGAGTTGCGATCGGGCTACTTGCAATTTAGCCAGTCCTTTTTCCACCTCCGGCTGCTGTTTCAGAACTTCTATCACTTCGGTTTCTTGCTGTTGCAAAACATCTAATTGAGCTTGCAATTGTTGAATTCTGCCTTGCAAAACACTCAATTCTTGCCGCTGCTGTTCTTGCAATTTTTGACGTTGAATTTGAGCCTCTTGGTTAGCTTTAAATTTCCCGGCTAGACTCTCTTCAGTGGCTTGTAGACTGTGGAAATAAGTAATTCCGGTTGTAATTTCATTTTCTTGCTCTAGCAGGGCTTGCAGCTCATTTTGCTGCTGTTTGGCTGCGGCGAGTTCTTGCTGCAAGCGACGGCATTCTTGAGAGATGTTGTTGTGTTGTTGTTGGTAGCCACCCAGGAGTGTTTGCCAAGTTTGGCGATTGTGGTGTTGCAGTTGCAGTTGCTGCAACAGTGCGGTGTCGATTTGCTGCTGTTGTTGCAATTGCGTCGTAGTTTGCTGCAATTGGGCTTGTTCTGTGGCGATCGCATCTTTTTGTTGCAGTTGCTCTTGTATGGTTTGCAAACTCTGCTTGAGCACTTCAACTTGAGTTTTAAATTGTCTGGATTTATCCTTGGCTTGTTCCGATAAAGCATCGTAGCGATCGAGTTTGAGCAGATTTGCTAACACTTGTTTGCGCTCGATCGGCTTTTTCAGCATAAACTCATCAGCTCGCCCTTGTCGCAGATAGGCTGAGTTGATAAAAGTATCGTAATCTAATTTAATGTATTCGAGAATTTTCTGCTGAGTGATTCTCAGACCTTTATCAGTCAGCGTGCGAAAATTCACCCCTCCTAGCCCCTCCTTAGTAAGCGGCCCAGAAGAAGTAAATTCTGCTTGCGTTCCCTTACCAAGGGCACAATTCTCCTCTTGCGCCCCCCCTTTACTCAGGGCGTGGAAGGGGGTGTTAGTTGCTACTTGAAATTCCAAACTCCCGGATTGTCCGCGGCGGCGATAGCGAATCACCCGATAAACTTGGCCACCAGTCGCAAAAGTGAAATCAACCCGAACATCAATTTCGCCCATGTGGATGATCTCATCTTCATCGCTGCGACAACAGCCCCAAACAGCCCAGGTAATCGCTTCCAAGAGTGAAGATTTGCCAGCACCGTTAGGCCCGCAAATGCAAGCAGTGTGCAAGCCGCGAAAGTCTAAAGCAGCTTCGCGATAGCTGAGAAAATTTTTGAGTGTCAGTTGTATAGGAATCATTTAAGGCATCGCGCCATACAATCTCTTATAAGTAACACTATTTGTGTGGTGTTGGCTAGTTGTTCAATCCAGATCCAGAATAATATCAATTCCGGTTGTATCGGAATGATTTAACCGCGAAGGTGCTCATGACGCGAAGGAAGAGAAGAGAGGATTTGATATAACTTCTCAAAGAAGTCCCGACTCTGGGGATCGCTCCTAAATCAAAAAAAAGGTTGGCTGCAATCCTACAGCCAACCACCTACTTACTTGTTATAGATTTGCTCAAACAGCCCAACTATCGAGCAATATTGGGGAACGTATAACCGACACCCAGTAACAATCCCACTTCAGTACCATCCAGAAAACCAATATTCAACCCGGCGGTTGCTGTAAAATTTCTCGACAGTGGCACATCTACGCCCCCGGAAATCAGGAAGCCAAAATTGCTGTTGTCTCCGGTAGAAAATGCCACGCCAGCACCTGCATAAGGAGCAGCAGTAATCACAAAATCATCGCTGACTTCTACTGCATTTCCCGCTCCAAAATCGTAGGTAACAGGAATCAAAACCGTCAGGTTGTCCCGGAACAAAACACTAGGCCTCACCGAGAAATTGTTGGTCAAACCAATTTTGCTAATAATCGCAAAGGAAGTGTCGCCCAAGGCTGTATCTCCCCCAAAACCTAGATTACCGCCAATGCCGATGTAGCTAGGGCCAGAACGGGTAGAGCGTCCGGGTCTGACTTGGTTTTCTTGAGCCACTTTTTGAGTTGGTGCCGAGGCAATTTCCGGCTTTTCATTAGCAGTTGTCGGTTCCTTTGTCAAGGCCGATGCCGAAGTGCTCACAGGATGACTCAAGACTTCCTTGGCAGTTTTGACTTCTTTATCAGCATTGACTGCTGTCAGTTCCGAAGTTCGATCGCCCTTGGTGGCGTTTTCGGCAGTAGGCTGGACTTTAATGCTATTATCGGCGATGGTAGCTGCGGGTTCCGAGTCTTTAGTCTCAGCAGCCATAGATGTATTTTCCAGATTTTCAGTCGCCGGGATTTCCGCATTTGCCACATCTGATGTGGCTGGTGCCATGGCAGATGCTTGCACATTGGTGGATGATTCCGAAGTTGCTGTCTCTGGTACTAACTCAGATTTGACTCCCCCATCTGGTTGTAGAGAACTTATAGAATCAATTTGTTTATTACTAGCAGTTGTTACTGCATCGGTTTTAACCGCCGCAGTCGCAACGGCTTCGGAAAGTTCAGGGATGTTTTGAGAGGGCAAACTTGCTGATGTGGCGGTATCTGGCAAGTTGCCAGTTTCAGCTTTAACTGACAGGGTACTGCAACAAACAGCCAAAGCGGCAAGATTTACTAAGGCGAAAGTAGACCTGGAAAATAGATTATTCACAGATTCTCCTCAATCAATGGTGTGTTAAAAGTGTATCAGAGATAAAGTCGAGAGCTTTGTTTAAACTTGACAAAAATCTGAGTGGTCTTGTTCCTACATTGCCACTTAACCTTTGAAGAGTCAACTCTCCAGCCGATACACTTCTTTGAGTGTCTATCAGTTGTCGGTTTTATTATAATTTGCCGATCGACCAAAAATCAATCCCAGGGAAGATTTTATACAAAAGCTGTGTCGTTACCAGAGTACAGAGTCGATCGCGGGTAAGACCAAGATAGAATCTTGTAGTGAGTAGCAGCACCGACAGGCACAGGGAAAAATCCGGCAAGTCTGGCCACACTAGCGGGAAACCAATAGACAGCCAGAGTTCAAAACCGTCTAGGCAGCATCCACAGTTAACAATTGGTCTACATACTATCTAATCTCAACCTGATTTTATGAGCAAAGTTTTAATTATATTAGGGGAATTGAGCGATCGGGACATTGATTGGATGGTTGCTAACGGGAAGCGCACCCAAATCAAAGCCGGCACCACACTCATCACCGAAGGCAAACCCTTAGAAGCACTATATATCGTACTCGATGGCACTTTGAGCGTATTTGCCTCATCCCTAGGCAACAAACAAATTGGGACAATTATTTCCGGCGAAGTCCTAGGCGAAATGTCCTTTGTAGACGGAAGACTGCCATCTGCTAGTGTCATCGCCCAAGAAGAATGCCTAATCCTATCAATTTCTAGACGTCTACTAACCGAAAAACTCGAACAAGACGTACTATTTTCCCTGCGATTTTATCGCGCCATTACCAAATTTTTATCATCCAGATTGCGTGGTACTGTAAAGCGTTTAGGCGAAGATACCAATGACCTAGTATATCAACAACCACAGGACGAACTCCCCATCTCCCAAACGTTAGAAAATGCCGATTTAGCCCAATCGAGATTTAAATCCCTCTTGCACCGTTTAAGAGGAAATTGAAACAATTTTCACCAATCCCAACTAGACATCTCCCATAATTATAGTGAAACAAGCCAGACAGCCTCTGCTTCAGAAGCTTTTTGGGAGATGTCTATAGCCTTTCTCAGTTAGGTGAGTACAGGGTAATGGGGAACCCCCTCTGACTACTGCAATAATAGCTTCAATTAAGTTCATTAGTGATGCACGCCCGCTCTTGATAGTATTGGCGATCGGGTTTGACCCGATCGCCAATACCATAAGCTAAAAGAAGTTTTATGAAAGTTAAATTTAGGTTAATTTCAGTCTGTTTGGCCTTAGTTTGTGTTTACATCCCCTTTCGGGTGCTAGCTAATCCCCAAGGGTCGGGAGATACTGTCAGCTCGGCGCTGTGGTGGCAAATGGCCGTGTACAATCAGGTACAGCAAATTCAAGACAAGCAATATCTAGGGTGCGTCTGGGGCGATTCTATTTCTTCGGCTCTGGGCAATTCTTTGGGAGAGGAAAACTTTAATTTTGCGATCGGTGGCATGAGTACGGTTTCTCTGTTGGAACAGTTTCAACTGGTAGTACCAAAGGGTTTTAAGTGCGAAAAATCTATTATTGCGATCGGCACAAATGATGCTATGTACGGCATTAGTGATGAGCAGTTTGTCCATAATTTGCAAGAGGCGATCGCCAAATTGCGTTCTATAGGCACTAAAAAGATTATTCTGATTCCTGCTTTTTACTCCACACTTGCCGCCAGCTACAATCCTAAATTAGCAGGAACAATTTCGAGAGTTGACGAAATTAATGTTCTCATAAATCAAGTAGCGGCTGCGGAAAAACTTCCTGTGGAATCTCAAGGAATACAAGCATTATTTAACCAGAAGGAACTAAATCAAGATTTAACAATTGATGGAGTTCACCTGAATACCAAAGGTTTAGATATCTACAGAAAAGTGTTATTAAATATTTTAAAATCTCCGCTATAAACCGCAGATTCCGCAGCCCAAAATGGGGTATTTAATGTGGATTGATTACACCATGATTGTGGCTATTCATAGTGAGTGTATTTATTGAAATTATTACTTCGCTTCCCTCTCCTGGCTGGCTGTGGACAGTTAGCTGTGCATTTTTTGGGCTAAATCTAGGTATTGCACTAAACTAGCCCCTAGGATACCTGTAGGGGCTGGTTTCAACAATCATCTATGTCACCAACCAAAAATTGGATCGACCCGCCGCAGCCAACGAATAATCGGAATTGCTATTTTGGGAATACGATCGCCAAATCTGGCAAAATCTTAATGGTTTCACAATTTAGTTCCACCCTTCGCCGTTTTGATTTCACTCTCCCAGCATGAAAACTCTCCAGTGGCCAGCTTGGTTCCCCTATCCGATTTCGTGGTTAAGGGCATTTGCTCTGGCTCAGAGTTTTAGCTTTGTAGTCAACAGGGGCATTCCTCTGGTTAACGATGATAGGGGCTTCCTGAGTTTACTGCTAACCGCTTGGCTGATTCAGTTGCCTTTGTTCTTTGTTGCTCACTTTTTTGCCACCACAATCTTAAATCCCCTCATCACTCTGGTTTCCGCCAGCTTTCTCCGGGGGCGCAAGTTCCAGCGCCGACATACGGGGATGCGCCAGCACCTGCGGGAAGGCTTGAATGCTCTAGTAGTCATTTTTCTGGCCTTTAATCTGTCCCTGCTGGTGCAAATGGCGATTTTTTATTGGCCCGCACACTCCATCGATCCACGCCAATTATTCACAGGAATATCTACTCTAACCAATGTGGCGATCGCCGGTGAATTCGATTTTTGGCTCATCAAACTAGCCGCCGCTTTGTCAAGTTTAACACTATTAGCAGCACCCCTATATCAACACGATTTCCGAGTCCGCCAAATGCGGGCTGCTCAAAAATTGACCGAAATTGTCGAACTGGAAATGACTTTGTTGCAAGCTAAAAAACTCCAGCATCAAAGAATCAATTTATTGAGACAGTCAGAAATTCAAATTCTCGGATTTTTACTGATAATCGCTGTGGTGATTGGTGGCGCTGTTTTTTTGGCGGTCAATTTTCGGGGAAATCAGCCGTTTTTATCCCCCGCAACTGATGGGATCAAAATCCCGCCTTTGGCTATGAAATCTGGCGATCCTTACCTTCGGGCACTGATGCGAACTATTTCTGCTAGCGAATCCAATGTTTCTCGACCTTATCACGTTGTTTACGGTGGTAAATACCTGTTAGATTTGAGCCATCATCCTGATTGGTGCGTCAAGATTGTGAATGGTCCCAATCGCGGCAAATGTACTACGGCTGCGGGCAGGTATCAATTTTTGAGTTCGACTTGGAAAGATAAAGCTCAGCGCTATCACCCGCGCCCTGCTAATTTTATTGTTTGGCAAGATTACAGTTTTGAGCCGGAATATCAAGATGCGGTGGTTTATGCTTGGTTGAGCGATCGCCAATTTTGGAAAGCTGATATTTCACAGATGTTGAAGGAAGACAAATTAACTGAGGTTTTGCGGATGTTGTCGGGAACTTGGACGAGTTTGGGATATGGCATTGAAAACAATTCAATGAGTTCTAGTTTGCCGAAAGTTTACAGGAAAATGCTCGATGAAGAGTTGAAAAATGCTGGTTCTTAGTTAATAGTTATTGGTTATTGGTTATTTGTGATTCATATTCATTCCGGCTCCTTCGCTAATAACTAATAGTTCAATTTTGGTAAAAATGCTGTCAAACATTTGTACAATTCTAATCCTGGTCCTGCTGACAGCGGATAAAGTTTGTCAAAATTAATTGGGCTTCCCGGCTCCAATTTCCACTCAGTTTTCTGTGCTGTTTGGGGAGCAATTTCAGTGGCTACTGTGATATTAATGACGTTGTTGTGCAGCGCTAAGCCCCGAAAACAGTAGCTTTTACCTGTGCGTT
>NZ_JAHRFC010000051.1:0-39477 GCF_020883015.1 Microcoleus sp. CAWBG640 | reverse complement strand
AAGATAAAGAACCCCCCTTGGTAAGGGGGGAAATAAATACAGAACCCCCCTTACCAAGGGGGGCTGGGGGGATCGAACCTCTGTACGAAATGGCTGCGGAATTCGGACTACCTCAGTGGGTGTTTGGGATGTCTACCTATGCTGTTGTTTCGGAATACAAAATTATTTGCACCTACACTCAGCAAGGAAAGTGGTATTTAGCAACTCTCGATTTAGTCACAAAGCAGTTGAGCAAAATTGACACACCTTACAGTGATATTTCTTCACTAAAAGCGCAAAGTGAAAAAGTAGTTTTTATCGCTGGTTCCCCGACGGAATCCTCGGCGATTGTACAACTAGATTTAGGAACAAGTCAACTAGAAGTATTGCGCCTCGCAGGCAATTTAACCCTTGATGCTGGTTATCTTTCTGTACCGGAATCCATCGAATTTCCCACGGAAAATGGTTTGACTGCTTTTGGGTTCTTTTATCCACCAAAAAATCAAGATTTTGCAGCGCCAACAGGTGAAAAACCACCTCTGATTATCAAAAGTCATGGTGGTCCGACGGCGGCTACTTCTAGTAGTATGAATTTAAAGATTCAATACTGGACAAGTCGTGGTTTTGCTGTCTTGGATGTGAATTATGGTGGTAGCACTGGTTATGGTCGAGAATACAGAAACAGGCTACAAGATAGTTGGGGTATTGTGGATGTTGATGACTGTGCTAATGGTGCTCAATATTTAGCACAAAGGGGTTTAGTTGACAGTGCAAAAATGGCGATCGCCGGTGGTAGCGCCGGAGGCTATACTACTCTGTGCGCTCTTACTTTCCGGGATGTTTTCAAGGCTGGAGCGAGCTATTATGGAGTTAGCGATTTGTCAGCTTTGGCAACGGATACCCACAAGTTTGAATCGCGCTATCTGGATGGATTAATCGGACCTTATCCTGAAAGAAAAGATTTGTATTTAGAACGCTCCCCTATTCATGCTGCGGCTAATTTATCTTGTCCTATCATCTTCTTTCAAGGATTGGAAGATAAAGTGGTTCCTCCCAATCAAGCAGAAATGATGGTAGAAATCTTAAAAGCAAAGGGTTTGCCTGTTGCTTACGTTGCTTATGAAGGGGAACAACACGGTTTTCGGCGGGCTGAAAATATCAAAAAAACCCTGGATGGTGAATTATATTTCTATTCACGAGTGTTTAAGTTTGAGTTGGCTGAATCGGTGGCCCAAGTGCTGATTTACAATCTTTAGCTGAAACTCTGTTTGCAGTAAGTACCGTAGCGGCTATAGGGAATGTGATTTAGTTCACAAGTTTGGGTGTTTATTATCACAAGTTTTTGATGTTTGCTGTCACATATCTTTAGACAATCAGATAGCGAAAATAGTAGGGTGCGATCGCCTTCTCTGAACACAGAAAGCCTCGATCGCTCGTCGAGTTCAGATTCAATAGCTATGGAAACTCCTGTCCATCTTATTCCATGTGCTTTGGGCGAGTTGTTTGCCGATGTCAATCATCATAGGTATATTACCATAGCCGATCGCTACGGTTTGATGGCTGCTATTTTTGACGAAACTTTGACAGAGGAAGAAAAACGCTCGATCGATCGCCTATTGCGCGCCGTGTACCGAGGTAAAATAAAATTAGTTAATCAACTGTCTATGGTGAACGGATTTTAGATTTTGATTTGAGATTAAATAATTCAAGAAATCGAAAATTTAGCCCTCGGATCGATCCGAGGGCTATAGTTTATTGACACTTACTCGTCTTGGGTAAAGTAGCGATCGAGAAAATTCAAAGCATAGTTACGGAGATCGTAATACTCCTTCGTTTCCCGCAACTCTTGGCGATCGCGCGGATGAGCAAAAGGTACTGACAAAATCTCTCCAATAGTTGCCGCCGGGCCATTTGTCATCAACACAATGCGATCGGACATATAGATAGCCTCATCCACATCATGAGTAATCATCATGACAGCTTGTCTCTGATTTTCCCAGATATCTAATACCTGTTTTTGCAACTTGCCGCGAGTCAAAGCATCCAAAGCCCCAAAGGGTTCATCCATTAATAACATCTTAGGGCGAATTGCCAGAGCGCGGGCAATTCCTACTCGCTGTTTCATCCCTCCTGAAATTTCCTCTGGATATTTGTCCGCTGCCGCTGTCAAGTTGACCATTGCTAGGTGTTCGTTGACAAGACTAATCTTATCCGGGCGACTAAGATTTTGCAATACTTCATCAACTGCTAGCCGAATATTCTCTCGCACTGTCAGCCAAGGTAGCAATCCATAGTGCTGAAACACCATCATGCGATCGGCTCCAGGTTTGCGAATTTCTTTACCTTCTAGCCGCACCATTCCCCCACTTTGTTTTTCTAAACCAGCCACTATTTTCAGCAGCGTTGATTTCCCACACCCGGAGTGACCTATAATCGAAATAAATTCATTTTCTCCAATATTTAAGTTGATATTTTCCAGGACGCTAAATTCGGTACCGTCAGCACTTTTGTAGGACTTGAACAAATTGTCTATTTGCAGAAATAGGCCCTCGCTATTGACTGAGTTCTGAGTAGTCGTAGAAGTAGAAGTGTATTGACTCACGGTATTCTCCTAAAAAGTAGTAAAGTGTTAATTGAATTTGCGTGTACTTGCCTAAATCCTAAAATATTGCAGTCGGTTTCAACCGACTGTCTTCTATCAGCCAGGGACTTAAGTCCCTGGCGGGATGGTATAACCAGCGAAAAATCTCAAAATTTAAGACATGAAAAAAGATTGAGGACGGTTAGCTCTAATTTCAAAACTATTGAGATAACCAACCGGATCGCTAGGATCAAATCTTTTTTGATCGATAAACAAATCCCCTGGTTCCACCTTATAATCTTCCACTGGACAATTGATTCCCATTTCAGCCACAATCTTGCGGTAAAGATCGGTTCTCCAAGCTTTTTTGGCTAACTCCTCAGCATTTTTGGGAACCTCTTTAATATGTCCCCAGCGAGCAGATTGAGTCATCAACCAAATACTCTGAGATTGCCAGAGAAATGTGGAATGATTGCCTAATATTTGAGGTAAGTTGGCGGGGATATCAAAGAAAATAGTTGTATCCTCCGATCGCACTGTACGGTCTTTTTCATCAAACCCACCGTAGTTGTAGTCTCCCACAATTCCCGGTCGCGTAAATTTATCGATCGGTCCTTTTTTCGGTTTGGCCCCGGTAAACGATCGCTCTGTCAACAGCAGTGCTATTTCGTCGCGATTTTCTGGCCTGCTGCAATACTGGCAAGCTTCCACCATTGCCTTCACGAGTGAGTAATAAGTCTTCGGATTTTCGTCAATGAACGATTGCATTACTCCCAAAACGCGATCGGGATGGCCTTGCCAAACTTCCTTCCCTTGTGCGAAGGTAAAACCCACACCCAAATTACCTTGAATTGCCCGCGTATTCCAAGGTTCAGCCACCATGTAAGCTTGCATTTCTCCCATCCTCATATTAGTAACCATTTGAGGTGGTGGAACAATAATTACCCGGAATTCTTTGAATGGATCGACACCAGCAGCGGCGGATATATAGCGAACAAAGTATTCGTAAATAGCAGAACTGAGTACAACTGCCCAAACTTTTTTTTCGGCCGGTTGACTATCAAAAAAAGCGCGTAATTGTTTACCAAATTCATCAATATTGCCGTTGTATTCGTGCCAGGGGCGCAAGCCAAAATCCCACATCGCTTTATTCATCGTCATCGCGTTGCCGTGGCGATGAATTGTCATTGCTGCACACAGGGGTGCGTGGCGCGCTCCTTCGGCACCGATGCGGGCGTTGGTGACAGCACCGGATACGACAGGAGAAGCGTCGAGACGCCCGAAAATTATGCCGTCACGGGATGTCGCCCAGCTTGCTTCGCGGTTGAGTTTGACGTTTAAACCGTATTTGCGGAAAAAGCCTTTCTTCCAGGCGATCGCAAATGGTGCACAATCATTAACTGGCACATATCCTATCGTTAAATTCGGTTTTTCTAAGCTTTGGGAATTGACAATCGGTGTGACAGCTAAAGCCTCTTCAGTAAGTCCTTTTGCCGATCGATCCGCGTTAATTCCACACCCAGATAAAGTCATTCCCACCGCCGCCGAGCCCATTCGTTGCAAAAACTCTCGCCGGTTCCAATCCTGAAAAAAACGATCGCTCATATTTAATTCTCAATTTGCGACTAATTGCTATTAGATATTTAGTCAATTTCTGGAAACCTTCTGCCTGAATTTCCCCCCTTGGGGGGGGCAGGGGGGGGTTCTTCTTCCTTCTGCCTGAATTTCCCCCCTTGGGGGGGGCAGGGGGGGGTTCTTCTTCCTTCTTCCTTCTACTAACTATTCACCGATCTATGTGTCACCAATTCTTGAATTTTGCCAACAGCCCAGTCCAGCAGCAACCCAGTCAAACCAATGACGAACACTGCTAAAAATACCGAACTTAGATTTAAACGACTCCATTCATCCCACACAAAAAAGCCAATTCCCACGCCACCAGTCAGCATTTCTACCGCTACAATCACCAACCAAGCAATCCCCAAACTAATCCGCAAACCTGTAAAAATATAAGGCAAACTTGCAGGCAAAATTATTTTGGTAATCCGTCGCCATTGTGGCATTTCTAACACTCGCGCCACATCCAGATAATCTTTGGAAACGCTAGAAACTCCCAGGGCTGTGTTAATAATTGTCGGCCACAAAGACGTGATGAAGATGACAAAAATCGCCGAGGGGTCTGCTAGATTAAAAATCGATAGGGCGATGGGCAACCAAGCTAGTGGCGATACTGGTTTGAAGATTTGAATCAGCGGATTCAGCGCCATCATGGCTGGTTTCGACATCCCGATCAGAAATCCTACTGGAATCGCTACCAATGCACCCAGTGTAAATCCCAGTAATACCCGTCGCAAACTTGCTATCAACAACCAGCCAATCCCTAAATCTCCAGGGCCACGCTGGTAAAATGGATGCAATATATAATCTAAATTAGCGATAAACGCCTGGTAGGGAGTGGGAATCAAATCGCTTTTCAAGCTGGCAACAATCCACCACAGGATCAGAATACCTAAAAAACCTGCACCAGGCAACAACACAGTATCCCGGATCATCATTGGTTTTGCCCGCTTCCAAGCTGCAACTCCTGCAACTGCGATCGCCGATAAGTTAAGTTGAATAAACATTACAAATTTCCTCAGAGTCAGGGGAAGGTACAAGAAATCTTGAACAATACCAACCGGAGACACCGATGAGGCAAAACTATCTCGTTAAAGAAAGTTGACTCTTCAGTCTCTACTCAATGCCTGCGAAGTTAGCTGACGGGCTAGGACTGAGAGATGTCCTTCTCCTGGGGAATTAAAAATCAAAAATTACCATCTTAATTTTGAATTTTTGTTCTGAATTCTGTAGAGATTCGCCCCGAAAATTGGTTCCTCCGCTCCAGTGACACGACTTTGTGCGATCGTGTAACACTCGATTAGGCTTGACTTGTTAATTTCATCTTTATAATTATAAGCCTAATGCTAGAGGTTTGTCAATACGTCTTGAGAAATAGATATTTGTCACCAGCCCTGCTCAAATCAGGGAAAACTCCTAAAATTTAATTAAGTAAGACCAAATAAAAAAACATCATACCCACATACCCGCAGCGCTTTCATAAGTTTCGACTCCCTATCCCTTAGCGAACTTACTTCTTTAAATCAGAAACCGAATAGTTACATAGATAGCAGCCGTTACCAATTGCAGTAACATCACAGGAATTCCATAACGCAGAAAAGTTTGAAAAGAAATCCGCCTGCCATGCAATTCAGAAATTCCTGCTGCGACTATATTAGAAGAAGCTCCTACCAAAGTGCCATTTCCTCCCAAAGTTGCCCCGTACATCATCGCATAAAACAGCGGTAAAACTTCCAGAGGAAACTGCCCTGCAAAATCCGGGGCTAGCACTTCCACAGGGGCTAACCCGACGTTAACAACATACTGTTTGAGCAAGGGAACCATCGCCACTACTAGCGGAATGTTCGGCACCACGCTCGACATTAAACCCACAAAAAATAACAAAGCTAGGGAACCCAAAAAAATATTCTTACCCAAAATAACTGCTAGAATTCCCGATATACTGTTAATCACTCCGGTTTTTTCTAAACCCCCAATCAGTACAAAAATAGACATAAAAAATAGCAGGGTACTCCAATCTAAATCCCGCAATATATTATTCACGGAATCTATTTTAGATTGATGAGCTAATAGCATGGACAAGGCCGCCCCCAACAAAGCAATGGCTGCTGGTGAAATTGGCACCGGTAGCGACTCTCCCACTACAAAAAATACCAGCACGAAAGCTATAATTAAACCGCCGACTGCTAAAATTCGTGGGTGATTAATTTTGGGATGTGGCAAGTCTGCCAAATCGTCTAATTCTTTGTGCCAAATTTCGGGGAACAACCACGGCAGAATTATGACTATTACTCCTACTGCAAGTGCGCCGCCCAAACTTAATTTCACCAGGTAATCGGCAAAGCTCATATTAATCGCATCACCGACAATAAATGTCGCCGGATCTCCCACGATTGTCAGCAGTCCCGAACTGTTAGCTACAAATACCATTAAAATTAGTAATGGTACAAAATCTACACCCACTTCTTGTGCCATGGGCGGAATTAATGGTGCTAGCAGCATGACTGTGGTAGCATTGGGCAAAACTGCACAAATCGGGGTAGTAATGGCCACAATCCCCAGCAACAGATTTTTGCCTTTTCCTTTCGCCAACATCACCATTTGAGTTGCCAAATATTCAAATACTTTGGTAGGTTCAAAAGACCTGACCATTACCATGACTCCGAAGAATAATCCCAAGGTTCCATGACTGCGACCAATATATTCGATCGCATCATTTAAAGTCATAACGTGGGTAAAAACCAGGATCAGTGCTCCCAAAAAAGCTGCAACTGTTAGGTGTATCCACTCGGTCATTACTAACAAAATTACACCGATGAAAGTTGCCGTGGCGATCGCAGCTTGCAGGTTTTCCATTTAGTCTCCTGACAAAATTCTAAATTTTTAATTTAACATGATTATCGCGACAAACTAATTTACTACATTACCGTAATTTTGTCAATGGCTTTAAGAGGTATTTTGTAGTGATAAATACTCTGAATCAGCTCGTTGACAGAAATAACAGATCCCAAAAATCACCAAAAAACTACTTCTTTTGGCAGGGTAGCGATCGCCAAAAATTTGATATCTCCATCGGGCGATCGCTCGACTACAATAAGACAATAGCAATATCTGTCAGACTCCACCCCCCCCCCGCAGACATCATGGATTACAGCCAACTGCTCACCGACAAAACCGACACTATTCTCCAAAACTGGATTGAAGCAGTTAGCCAGGATCGGAAAATAGAAAGTGCTGACACATTACCGCGCTCAGCCATTAAAAATCATATTCCTCACCTGCTGGCGGCGATGGCAACAGTGCTTTCCCAATATCAAAACAGCGAAATTGGCATCATCATCACAGCCAGTTTTGATCACGGCTTGCTGCGAGCAGAACAAGGCTACGATCCAGCAGAAGTAGCGCGGGAATACCATTTACTTCGTCAAGTCATATTCTCCCATATCGAAGCAGAATTACTAGCAGGAACCAGCGCAGAAGTAGTCAGAGCTTTTCGACTCATAGACTCCGTAGTAGACGAAGCAATTGCCCAGTGTTTTAACAGTTATGTTACTCAGCGCTTGAACGAACTCCAACAAATCCAAACTCAGTTAACACTCACCAATCAAGAACTGAATCGCCTAGTCAGCACTCACCAAGAAAATCTCTCCTATTTAGCCCACGAACTCAAAACACCACTCAACTCAATCATCGGTTATTCTGAATTGTTTTTGCGTCAAGGAAAAAAGCAACCAGAAATCAAAGATACTCTCCCAGGCATCGAACATATAGAGCGAGTATTACGTAACGGTAGACAACTATTACGCCTAATTAACGATGCCCTAGAACTTTCCCGTGCCGATGCCGGAAAAATCCAACTTCAATTGAGACCAACTAATGTAAAATCTCTCATTAATACAGTAGTAGAAATAATGCAGCCCATGGCTGACGCTAAGGGATTAAACCTCTCAATCACTAGCGACAGCGCTCCCAAACAAGTAATCGCCGACTCCCAGCGACTGCAACAAATTATCACCAATCTGCTGAGCAATGCTATTCGCTACACAACCACTGGTAGCATCAAATTAGATTGTCGTCAAGTCGGAACCGAAAATTGGACAATAGCCATTACAGACACCGGCATTGGCATCTCCCCCACCGATAAAAATCGCATTTTTGACCCTTTCTTTCAAGCAGGAGAAGCTAGCCAAAAACAATTTTCACCAGACAGCACAGGCTTGGGATTAGCCATAGTATCGCGACTGGTAAAACTATTGCAAGGCAACATAGATTTAATATCAGAAATTGGAGTAGGCTCGACTTTCACAGTCATTTTACCGCTGGAAGTTAAAACTTTACACAAAGTGCTTTAAGAGTTAATATATGATAAGTATATCAAAGCATCTTTAACAAAAGATTATTTCCATGTCCGCCCTCTACGCAACCCCTACCGTGACAGCCTTTCCCCTAACAGCCGTTGTCGGCCAAGAAGCAATTAAATTAGCCCTGCTTTTAGCAGCAGTCGATCCCGGACTGGGAGGAGTTGCGATCGCAGGTCGTCGCGGTACCGCAAAATCAGTAATGGCCCGCGCCCTGCATTCTCTCCTACCACCCATTGAAATTGTCAAAGACTCTTTCTGCAACGCCTCTCCAGAAGAACCCCTGGTAGAAGAGCTATCAGGCTTGTCATCAGAAAATCACGGGCAAGATATCTTAGCAGAAAATCATCAGCAAGAGACCCAGACCACAAATACTAATCTCAACACCGCAATTATTCCCACACCCTTCATCCAAATTCCCTTGGGTGTCACCGAAGACAGACTCTTAGGTTCAGTCGATGTCGAACAATCAGTAAAATTCGGCGAAACAGTATTTCAACCAGGACTGCTAGCCCAAGCCAATCGAGGCGTACTTTATGTAGACGAAATCAACCTCCTCGACGACAACATTTCCAACCAATTACTCACAGTATTAACAGAAGGAAGAAATCAAATAGAACGAGAAGGCATCAGCTTTCAACATCCATGTAAACCCCTATTTATTGCCACCTATAACCCCGAAGAAGGCCCACTCAGGGAACATTTACTAGACAGAATCGCCATCGCCCTTTCCGCCGATGCCGTACTTCAACTAGAAGAAAGAGTCCAAGCCGTAGACCAAGCTCTATCCTACTCCAGCTCACCCCAACAATTTCTCAACCAATATGCAGAAGACACCGACAACCTCAAAACCCAAATCATCCTAGCCAGAGAATGGCTCAAAGATGTCACCATCAAACGCGAACAAATTAGCTACCTAGTAGAAGAAGCCATCCGTGGCGCAGTACAAGGACACCGCGCCGAAATATTCGCAGTTCGAGTCGCCAAAGCCTGCGCCGCTATCGAAGGACGCACAGAAGTTAACGCCGAAGATTTGCGTCGCGCCGTCGAATTAGTCATCGTACCCCGCGCCACCGTCATCCAAACACCCCCAGACGAAAACAATCCTCCTCCTCCTCCTCCCCCGCCACCACCACCCCAAAACGAACAAGAACAAGAAGAGGAAGAAGAAGAAGAAGACGAAGACAAGGAAGAAGAACCCCCCGAAGAACAAGAAGAAACGAACATTCCCGAAGAATTTCTATTCGACCCCGAAGGAGTTATTCTCGACCCCAGCGTCCTTTTCTTCGCCCAAAATGCCAGCCGCCAAGGCAAATCGGGAAGCCGTAGCATCATTTTTTCCGAAGATAGAGGCCGTTACATCAAGCCAGTATTGCCCAAAGGTCCCGTCCGTCGCATCGCCGTTGATGCCACCCTCAGAGCCGCCGCACCCTATCAAAAAGCCCGCCGCGAAAGGAATTCTCACCCCCCCCAACCCAGGGCGGGCACAGGGGCACCGCCCCTACAATCGGGGGGGCAAGAGCCAAATCAGGACGAAGGGAAGCGTCGCGTATTTGTCGAACAGGGAGATGTTCGGGCGAAGCGACTGGCTAGAAAAGCTGGGGCTCTAGTAGTATTTGTCGTCGATGCTTCCGGTTCCATGGCTCTCAATCGGATGCAGTCGGCAAAAGGTGCTGTCATGCAGTTACTCACAGAAGCCTACCAAAGCCGCGACCAAGTTGCTCTCATTCCCTTTCGCGGAGAACAAGCAGAAGTGCTGTTACCGCCTACGCGCTCCATCGCCTTAGCCCGCAAGCGTTTGGAAAGGTTGCCCTGTGGTGGCGGTTCCCCCCTGGCTCACGGTTTGACACAAGCCGTGCGGGTGGGAGTCAACGCGCGACAATCGGGAGATATCGGTCAAGTTGCGATTGTCGCCATTACCGACGGGCGCGGGAATATTCCTCTGGCTCGTTCTTTGGGTGAACCCATTTTAGATGGAGAAAAGCCAGATATTAAGGGTGAATTGTTGGAAATTGCTGCTAAAATTCGCGGCCTAGGGATGCAGTTGCTGGTGATAGATACCGAAAGTAAATTTATTTCTACTGGTTTTGCTAAGGAATTAGCCAAGACTTCTGGTGGCAAATACTATCATTTGCCCAAAGCTACCGAACAGGCGATCGCAGCCATGACTAAAAATGCTCTCCGCGACGCGATCGGCTAAAATAAGTAGAGTCGCAGTTATCAGCATTTATCTGCGGTTCCAAACTCTAATTTTTCCATCGGCGCCGACTACGAGTCACCACCAGAGAACCCACCACTAAACCCAGCCCACCTAGCATCGAAGGCTCAGGAATTTTCACCGGCAGAGGTACCGGGCTGGCTGTTCCCCCAGGCGGGTTCGAGCAACTTCTACAGGGGGTTGATTGAACAACCTGAGCCAACAGCAAATTTTGAGGTTCTGCTAGGACGCGGGCCACCCCTGATTGACCTCCGCAGACAACAGTTGCTAAAGCTAATACAATTCCCGCCGTAGGCTTGAAAAAAATTTTAGGAAAAAAGGTAGGCATTAGACATTACCTGTTTGGTATTTCATTGTTAGATTTAGATATTTTCACGATTAATTTTTTGCATACCCTGTCTACACCTTTGAACATCCAAATCGAAGCGCCTTGAAATTTGAGGGTTGAGGTCTTGGGTAAGTCAGGTTTCCCACCCTAGGAGCAAATTTTACACTTCAACTTGGCTGGTGGTGTGAGACAGTCTCGCTCCCAAGGTGGCAGGGATAAAGAATATACTCATATTTTACAAATCATAAACCATCGCTCCCATCCGGTACATAATATGCTCCTAGTCTTTATCAAATCTTTAAACTTTGAGAGGTTTTGCAAACTCATTGTTACAAATGTCAAAATAATAGATAGCCATTTTGTACTAAAAGTAGGTCAAACCTCGTGAGCAACACCAGCAATTTCCGCGAAGCCCTGCGCGAGGCCAAAAACCACGCGCTGGTAGGCCCCAACGTCATCGCCAACGCCCTCCCCTTTGTCGGCGGTGGCCTAGTCTTAACTGCCATCGGCACCTATGGCGGCCTGGGAGTCATCCATAACTATCCCGGAATCTTCTTTCCCACATTCATCGCTGCGATCGTCCTAGAATTAATTCTATTCTTTGTCGCTCGTGGTGCCGCCGAACAAGGCAACAAAAACACCGCCTTACCTCTCCTGGCCACCTACAGCCTGCTTTCCGGCTACACCCTCAGCGGATTGGTATTTACAGCCCTCAGAACCCAAGGCGTGGGCATCGCCGGCATCGGTTTTGCAGCCCTCGGCTGTGGCATTACCTTCATCGCCGCCCGCCAAATCGGCTCTAACTTATCCGAAACAGACGGCATGGCCCTCACCAAAACTATCAGTTTGGGCGTCATTGCTTTGTTAGTCGTCGTTGGCGGTCAATTTCTGCTATCTCTATTCGGTGTCTACACCCCAACTTGGTTGGAAATTGGCATTTCCGGCATCGGTGTATTTCTGTTCGTCGGCGCTGCCATTGTAGACTTTTACATTCTGCCCCGCAGCTACCGCGATGACCAGTATTTGCCGGCTGCTTTGTCGATGTATCTTACTTACATCAACTTGTTTATCTTTATTCTGCGACTGCTGATTGCCATTAACAGCCGGGATTAATTGAAATAGTACATTAAAAACCGCAGCTTGATTTTTACAAGCCGCGGTTTTTAATTTTTATTAAGCTGGGGAACTAAGATAGCGAGCGTCCCGTCTCTTTTCAGAATTAATAAAAAATCAATCGGAAAAAACTCATGTACTTAAAGTATGAAGATATCAGAAGAGTCAGCGTAGAGATTACCTCCCGATGCAATGCCGCTTGTCCCCAATGTCCCCGCACTGACAACCGGATTTTACCGATGGCGGAATTAAAGATGGAGGATATTGAGAGAATTTTCCCCAAAGAGTTTTGCTCTCAATTAGATTTGGTATATATGTGCGGCAATTACGGCGATGCTATGACTAGCAATACTACAATTGGGGCGATCGAATATTGGCACCGCATGGGCGTTCCTCATGTCGGTCTGTACACCAATGGTAGCGGACGCAACCCCGACTGGTGGCAATCTCTAGCAAAGGCGATGACAGGAGAACACGACAGCGTAACTTTTAGTATCGATGGCTTGGCAGATACTAACAGCATTTACCGCAAAAATACCAACTGGGATAAGATAATGCAGTCGGTTAATGCCTTCATTCAAGCTGGTGGAAAAGCGGTCTGGCACTACTTAATTTTTGAACACAATCAACATCAAGTAGAATCCGCTCGTGCTTTAGCTGAAGAATTAGGATTTGCCGAGTTTGTACCGAAAGCTACCTCTCGTTTTGTGGCGCAAGAACTGTTTGGCAAACAGTCGGAAACTCAACACGATCAGCAGGCAGAAAACTCTGAAGTAGATGCTAATAATTATCACCAAAATACATCAGCAACAACTAAGGTGTCAGCCCCTCAAAATCAAGCACAGACGGCTGTTGAGTTGCACCAACAAGCGGAGGACTGTTTGAGACAAGGACAGCTCTCAGAGGCGATCGCAGCTAGCCAACAAGCCCTAAAAATTCAGCCTAATTTTGCAGCAGCTTACAAAACTTTAGGCAACGCTGTTCAAGGTTTGGGGCGGATGCAAGCAGCAGCAGACTGTTATTCTAAAGCGCTGCAAATTCAGCCTAATTTTCCCGAAGTTTATGCCAACGTCGGCAGTCTTTATGCTCAACAGCAACAGTGGCAGCCAGCTAGTGCTTATTACCAAAAGGCGATCGAGCTTCAACCAAATTTTGCAGGAGCTTATCGCAATTTAGCTAAAGTCTTGACGCAGTTGGGACAACCAGAAAAAGCAAATTATGCTTGGTATCAAGCTATAGCTATCGAAACCTCTCAAGCACCAGCACCAACTCAGCCTGTCCCATCAAAGCCAGCCAGCGAAGAACTCCAACCCCCATCCCTAGAGCAATATCAAAATCCACAGGGAGCCGAATTTCTGAAAGTTGTAGAAACCTACGGAGGCCTAAACAATTACTACCGCAATGTAGAAATTAGCTGTCAAACTCAAGCCAGTAAAGATATTTTCATCAGCTTTGAAGCCGAACTTTGGCCTTGCTGTTGGGTGAGCCATACTAAATACGCTGTTTACAACCATACTTACAGGCCGCAGATGTTGGCTTTACTTGAAAAGTACGGAGAGGGCTTTAATTCTCTCAAAACTCAATCTGTTAAAGATGCGTTAGAAAGTGATTGGTTTCGCCAAGATCTCACAGCTAGTTTTTCCTGTTCTAAAAGGTTGGATGTCTGCGCTCACGAATGCGGTAAAACTTTCAATTCCACGGGTTCGCAGTATATTTAAGAAGGAAGTTAGGCAAAGGATTTTGTAACGAATATAACGGAGGTGAACCAGAAGGAAACGCCGGACTCAATTGGTTGATTGTTAAACATTTTGTTGAAATATCCCAATTTCAGCTATAATAAAGAAAAGACTCCAAAACCACGAGGACTAAAAGTGGAAATTCTAGACATTAAACACGGTATTCAAACATTGTGCGATCGCCTGGGTAAAACTCAGGACTATCTTTGACATCCCCGCACTATCCGCCAAAATCCAAGATTTAGAGCAAGTTGCGGCTCAACCAGCTTTTTGGGACGACCAAAACCAAGCCCAAGAAACCCTCCAAGAACTGAACGACTTTAAATCTCATTTAGACCAATACCACGGCTGGCAAACGAGTTTAGAAGATGCTAGAGCTATCTTAGAATTGCTAGAGTTAGAAGCAGATGAATCTTTATTTCAAGAAGCAACATCGAGTCTTTCTCAGTTAACCCGCGACCTCGATTCCTGGGAACTCCAACAATTGCTATCGGGCCCTTATGACCAAAGTGGAGCCGTTTTGACAATTAATGCCGGTGCCGGTGGTACTGATGCTCAAGATTGGACAGAAATGCTGATGCGGATGTACACGCGCTGGGGTGAAAGTCAAGGTTACAAGGTACATTTAACCGAAATTTCTGAGGGAGAGGAAGCGGGTGTTAAATCTGTTACTTTGGAAATTGATGGTCGGTATGCTTACGGTTATTTGCGATCGGAAAAAGGCACTCATCGCTTAGTCAGAATTTCTCCTTTCAACGCTAACGATAAGCGTCAAACCAGTTTTGCCGGTGTCGAAGTGATGCCAATCCTCGATCGCAATGTCAAGCTGGACATCCCAGAAAAGGACTTGGAAATCACCACTTCTCGCGCAGGCGGCAAGGGCGGGCAAAATGTTAACAAGGTAGAAACCGCAGTCCGCATTGTTCACATTCCCACTGGTTTGGCCGTGCGCTGTACCGAAGAACGCAGTCAGTTACAAAACAAAGAAAAAGCTTTGACATTGCTCAAGTCTAGGCTATTAGTGATTGCGAAGGAACAGCGGGCTTCGGAAATTGCCGAAATTAGGGGCGACATGGTGGAGGCGGCTTGGGGCCAACAAATTCGCAATTACGTCTTTCATCCCTATCAAATGGTCAAGGATGTGCGGACTGGAGTGGAAACAACTGCCATCCTAGATGTGATGAATGGGGAATTAGACCCATTTATTCAAGCTTACCTCCGCCAGGAAAATCAGTTGGTCGAGAATTAAGCCCCAAAGAAATTAACTGAAGAGAAAGATTTGCGATCGCAGCGGATTTAGTGTACTATTGCAGTTTTGGGCGATCGCGCTGCCAGAAATCTTGATACCATGAAATTTGATCTAACAAACACTAAGGAGAAAGAATGACCCAAGTTGTAATCGGCGAAAACGAAGGGATTGAGTCAGCCCTGCGACGGTTCAAGCGACAAGTTTCCAAAGCAGGGATTTTCCCCGACATGAGAAAGCACCGCCACTTTGAAACCCCGTTGGAAAAGCAAAAGCGCAAAGCAATTGCCAGAAGAACTAAGAGACGCTTCCACCGCAACAACAAGCCCTAGAATTAGTGGTCTATTGATTTGGCAGATACAACTCCTTGGGCTTCTAATACCGCAGCGACTCGGAGAATCACCGCTTCGCTGTAGGGAACACCAATAATTTGTACCCCCAAAGGCAAAGCGCCGGGCCGCTGTACGGGCACGCAAAGTACAGGTAAGCCAATAAATGATAAGGGTTGGGTAAACAGTCCGAGATTGGGACGCACTAAGATTTCTTGTCCGGCGATTACCATTTTCTCGACGCCAATTAAAGGCGCAGCAATCGGGGTTGCGGGTGCGAGAATAATATCTGTTTGTTGGAAGATTTCCCGCATTCGATCGCGATACCACTGTCTGAATCTCTGCGCTTGCAAGTACCAAGTCGCCGGGATCAGAGTTCCTGCCAAAAAACGATCGCGCGTCGCCGGATCGAAGTCTTGAGGGCGCGATCGCAAATTGTCGAGATGCAAGGAAGCCCCTTCGCAGGCCGTAATAATAAATGCAGCAGCCCGCGCGCGATCGGATTCCGGTATGCTGACAGTTCCAAGCCCCCCAATTTTCGGGGGGTTTGTTGTTGCTTTTTCTGCCTCAATACCACAATTTGAGATATTTGTCAATGCTTGGGCAACTATTTCTACTGCATCCAATGCTTCCGGTTCGGCCCCTGTCGCGAAATAGCCACCAGCAACTGCAATTCGCAATCCTTCGATGCCTTGATTTAACTGCGGCGAACAAAGTTCTGGCGGGCGTCGAGTGCTAATCGAGTCATCAGCATCAGGCCCTTGCATAATATCGTACAGCAGCGCCATGTCTCGGACCGATCGCCCAAACGGCCCTACGCAATCCAAACTGCTCGAAAACAAACAAGTTCCAGCCCTTGATAAACGGCCATAAGTAGGCTTAAACCCAAAAACACCGCACAAAGCAGCCGGTACGCGGATGGAACCGTTAGTATCCGAGCCCAAAGTTATCGGTACTAAACCCGCAGCCACCGCCGCAGCCGAACCCCCACTCGAACCGCCGGCGATTCGCGCAGTATCGTGGGGATTCCGAGTTGCGCCGTAGTGGCTGTTTTCGGTGACAAAACCGTAGGCGTACTCATCCATGTTGAGAGTACCTACAAGCACCGCACCCGCTTGTCTGAGTCGAGCAACCGCCGCCGCATCGCGGGTTGCCTTCGGGTTATCAGCATTGATTTTTGAGCCTGCGAGGGTCGTAATTCCGCCGATGTCGAAGAGGTTTTTGACGGCGAAGGGAACACCTGCTAGCGGGCCTGGATTTTCGTGATTTGCGATCGCGCGATCGACTTGTTCAGCATCGGCGATCGCACTTTCAGCCATAACATTAGTAAAACAGTTAAAAGCTCGATCGGCAACAGCAATCCGTTCCAAAGCAGAATTTACAGCCACTGTAGCCGTAATCTTACCGCTTTTAACCGCCGCTGCCGTAGCAACCGCATCAGCTTTATCTAAAAAAACATCTGCATTCATCTGCGCTTAAAAATTTAAGGTTCAAACACCGGTGCTGCTTCTATTTCTGGGGGTAAAGGGAATTCTGTAACGAGTTGGGCGATCGCAGCTATCCTCTCGAAGTTTACCACAACACCGGGCCGATGTTCTGGGTGTAAGGGTAAGTTTATCAGTTCCGCAGTGCGATCGACATATTCTTCTATATTAATCATAGTCCATCCCAAAAAAACATCAGCGTTCATCCGCGTACATCTGCCCTCATCTGCGGTTTAAAATCTAAGATTCAGAGATAAGTGCGATCGATTATTGTATTGTAAGGGCGATCGGGCGATCAGTTATTTTCGAGCAGTTTTTTGTATTCCTCGGATTGTCTGATATCATCTAAAAGTGATATAGGTTCATTTGGTCGATCGGGACAGAACTCTATACATATATCAATAACAGGTTTATTATACTTTAATAATCCGTCATTTTCAAAATAGCCATCTACGACTCTTCCCTGCACTCTCACTGTTCCTTCCTGCCATCCTCCAAAACCTACTTTAAGAAGTTTACAATTTACTGCGTCACCTTTCCATTGAATTTCACTGCTGCTAAAACGTACTGAATCGACCGAAATACTACTTACATCTGATTTTATAACTTGACACAAATGGTTTTTTCCCAGGAAATCACAGTTAACATTAACTAAAAACTTTCTCTCAAAATCTCGACTAATTTGCTCTTTAAATCTACTTACTGTAAATGTATTATTGTTGTCGAACAACAAAACATCATCATCGCGGTCTAGTATCTCATAGTTCTTATTGGATTTAAGTTTATCGTTCATTTTATTTCACAAATTTATGCTGCTTTATATTTGATACCATTTGAAGCTATCTGAGTCAAGCTGGCCAACAAAATCAATTGACTATCGCACTTTGCCAACTCAAACACTAACAGTTTCCCGCAATTTCTCAACAGCCACATCCAGCGGAGGCAAATCAAAATCCTCAGCATCCATCAATTCCTTAACCTTATCAAAAATCTCAACCTCCGCCTCTTCCTGATCCGTCAGCTTATCATAAAAATAAGGGTCAGTAAACCACTGTTCAAACGCTATCATTAACAAGCCATTGGGCGACAGTTCAAACCGCCAATACTTGGAAACCCTGCTGTCAACCACTTCAAACATCGGTGCCGGATTATGGATAGGATAATAGCTGTAATTATCATTGCAGATGTAGTACCAAATAGTCCCTTTCCATTCTCGGATAGCATAAACAACATATTCCTTGCCTATAGTTAGTGGCAACTCAACTTTTCTAGTATAACCGCGTGGCGGATCTATATATTTTTCAGGAAGAGATTCACCAGTCTTAGCAATACAACGAATTTTCATAACTTGATTACCTACAGATTTTTAGGTGCTGTTTTAGGATACTGCCGCTTGAACTTAAACTCCACCTCTTGAAGAGTCTGACTATTCCGAAACCAATGGACTTGTACGGAAGCTCCATTAATTTCAAAAGCCTCAATGCTTGTCATTTTATCCCAATCTTCAGAATTCCCGCCATAAAGAGCAATAAGTCTCCGTACATCTCCCAATAATCTATCTGTACCGCAATGAATTACTATACAATTGCCAGCCTTAGCATCTTGCAGGAGCAGTTGCTCTAGCAAATTTCTCGGATTCTCATCGGGAATAGCACCTTGATTCATAGTTTAACAGTTCAAATATTGTTTGTCAAAAATAATAAAAACTAATTTTAGCAGGTTCAGTTTCCGCCAGCAACTTTCCCCGCGAAATCACATACCGAACCAGAGCGCATCTCCTAATTGCATCATATAAGATAAATTAGATAATTTCAAATTCCAGATTGTGATTCTTCACAAAATCAAAACTAAAATGATCGACTACATTCGTATCGCTCAATTCAAGATTATAAAAATCTACAAAGTCTGCATCAAAATAAGGCCCAGCGTGCCAAGTACCCACATCTAACTTAATAAAACAATTGCCAGGAATCCGAAAAGCAACAATATCCTCTAAACTCGGTTTATCGCTATCCCCAGGAGGTGCAACCGCCATCAACCAATCCTTCCCATCCAAAGAACCCAAACACTGAGTACATTCAACGTGTCGCGTAATTTTGCCAAACTTGCGACATTTACCTTGCAACCGCATAATGTAAAATCTAGGAATGCCATTGTCCAAATTTAACTGAGCATCCTCAACATCAAAACACTTACCATCAAAACTCGCAAAAATAACTTGACCATAACTCCGAAAATTCTCCGGTGTCACCCATTGCGCCAATAACCGCTTAGTCGAAATTGATTCACTCATAAATCCCTACAGAAATTACGCATCTTCCCTTCATCTTCTTCCTCTCTTCCTTAGCGCTCTTCGCGTCTTCGCGGTTCGTTAAATAGACTCCAATAATTAGCCTTAAAATCACGCATCAGCACACCGCTGCAAAAACCGAGCCGGAATATCAGGCCTCGCCCCCCAATGCAAATGCAAATAAGCAGCATGAACTTGATAAACTCCCCATCCTTCACCAATCGGCTCAACTTCCCCCCGCTTGCCGTATCTCCAACTATGATAAACTGGATTAGTGGGTTCTACAGTTAAGTGCGATCGATGAAACTCATGCCCGCAAACCTCATCCCCCGCAACTAACACACAACTATCCCTCACCGCCACAGTTTCTCGATATCCCAAAGTCAAACGCTTTCCCATCTCAGCAGTAGATTTCAACACTCCCACCCCTTGCCAAGAATTGCCCTCGAAGTCTACAATAGAATCGCACAAGTACATCAAACCCCCGCACTCAGCATAAGTCGGCATTCCCGCAAAAATAGCACTTCTTACCGCATCTCGAATCACCACATTACTGCTCAATTCCTTAGCAAAAACTTCGGGAAAACCACCGCCAAAATACAACCCTTGCACATTGTTAGGAAAAACAGCATCATCAAGCGGACTCCAAAATACTAATTCCGCACCCAACTCTGCCAATAAATCAAGATTATCCTGATAGTAAAAATTAAAAGCCCGATCGCGCGCCACTGCAATCCGCACCCCAAATTTCCCATCCAAACTGTTGACAACATCATTTTTTTGAGTTACAATAACCGAAGGGAGACTGTATCTACCCAAAAGTTGCTCAGACCCCTCACCCCCCCCATTTGAAGTTACCGCCAGCATTGGCAAAAGTTTTTCCCAGTCAAAAGCCACAGCAGCCAAATCGGCCAACTTATCGATCGCAACCTCAAGATTCGGCAACTCCTCAGCCGGAATTAGGCCTAAATGGCGATCGGGAATAGTCACAGCCTCATCCCGTCGGAGCACCCCCAAAATCGGTAAATCCAGCGGTTCCAGAGCATTGGTCAGCAACTCCAAATGTCGATCGCTCGCCACCCGATTCAACACCAAACCAGCGAAATTAAGGTTTTTGTCAAAAGACCGAAAACCATGTGCGATCGCAGCCACAGAACCAGACAATCGGCTGCAATCTATCACCAACAATATCGGCAAATTCAGCAAAGCAGCAACATGAGCCGTAGAAGCAAAAGAAAAATCATAATTGAACTCTTCTTTCCCTTCTTCCCTTTTCTTTCTTCCTTCTTCCTTCTTCCTTCTTCCTTCTTCCTTCTTCCTTCGATTCACACCATCAAATAGTCCCATCACCCCTTCAACTAAGGCACAATCAACATCTTGAATATGACGCAAAAAACATTTTTGCACGTAAGATTCAGAGGTCAATATCGCATCTAAATTCCGACAGGGGCGGCCAGTCACAAAAGCATGAAACATCGGATCGATGTAGTCTGGGCCTACCTTAAAAGACTGAACATTCAAGCCGCGACGGATTAAATAAGCTAAAAGGGCGATCGTGACAGTCGTCTTTCCGACACCGCTGCGTTCGCCCGCAATTACTAAAGCCATAGTTCTAGATTATTCACAAAGAATACATATTTAACGAACCGCGAAGACGCGAAGGGCGCGAAGGAAGAAAAGAGAAGAAGAAGCAAAAGAAAAATCATAATTGAACTCTTCTTTTCCTTCTTCCTTCTTAACATCCGTTACATCCGTTACAAAATCCGCTGCCGAACCTTCTTCCTTCAATTAGCTAACTTTAGCAATTGAGCCGTGACTGCCAAACTTTCTTCGTAAAGCACGTCGCGGCCCCAACTCTGTAAATGCTGTCCCAGCAACTGTTCTGTCACTTGATCTAATAGGGGAGTTACTTGGTTAAAGCGATCGGTTTGAGCGCCACCCTTCGTTTCCATCCGCATACAACCGCCAGCTTCCGAACACAGCACTGTACCGCAGTCAGCATTCTCGTTTGTAGAATTCAAACGCAGAGCAATCAAATCCCCAGGGACATCGCCTGTATCAGCAGTCGGAATCGCAGCTAACTCTGCTTCGATCGCCCGCTCATCAACACCGGCGAATTTAATCCGTTTGATTTGGTAATCGCCTTCTTCCTGCTTGAAAGCAACCGGACGCCACTGAAGCCGACTCGCCAGCCAGCCCAAATACATCAGCGCTTGAGTGGAATTACCACGTTCGTAATCGATCGTCACCCGATCGATTTCCCCAATTGCAGCGCGACGTGATGGCGGATCGAAAGCCTCCGCAGCTAACTCCTGCCACGCAGCCAGTCGGCGCCAATTCAGATCCGCGATCGGAATTCCTTCCTCAATCAGACTTTGCATCAACAGTAATTCAGCTTGGGGTTCGGCAAAACAGCTAGAGTCAATAATCACCGAACTGCTAGTTGCAGCTAATCGCTGAAATAAATCGCGATCGGCATCAGGAGTCGCTTTCCACCATAACAGGGTCGGCAAATCGGCGATCGTCAGCGCTGTTACGATACCGCTGACCCGTTCCAGAGCCGCTTCGGTACCCCGGAGCGTAATGTACTCGCAACAAATCAGATTGCCACTTCCACCCTTGTGTACCGGACAATAAGCAGCCACTTGAGCCTGTACCCCAGTATCTTCCCCAGCCGTCGGACACAGAGCAATAATCCGGCAGGGATTAGCCGCCACGATCGCGTCGGCTACAGCCGAACCACCTGAACTAAAGCCCGTTGGACCCAACTTGCTGCCAGTGGAATTTTTCCTAGCCACCTCTTCCCGCAAAGTTGCCAGCAATTCAGCATTAGCTTTGCCAGTTCTCGGCAAGCCATAAGCTTTTTGAGCAGCCCTGATACTGGATGCCGTCATGGGCCCGGTAATCCCATCGATCGGACCATCATAAAAGCCGACATCCGCCAATAACCGTTGAGTTTCTTCGGGTTCGTAGACTACAAAAGTAAAAGTTGTGGCTCTAGTGGCGATCGTCCAATCATTTTGAGACCCAGATTCTCTGTAGCTTTCCCAAATTCGACCTAATTCGGCCTCTATTTGGTCGATCGAAACATCTTTCGGACTTTGCAATGAAACTAGAGGCGGAGCTTTCATCGGTGTCATAATCATCGGTTTTTTCTCCTTTTTTATTTGTCAGTTGACTGTTGACTGTTGACGGTTGACAGTTGACTGTTGACGGTTGACAGTTGACTGTTGTCTGTTGACCGAAAGCATGAAGGATACAAGTTCCTGTCTTTATCCGTGGGGTCGCTTTCTTCAATCCAAAATCCAAAATCTAAAATCCAAAATCGCCTAAAGTCTTCGCCACTTGCGGCCGTCTCGATTAATTAGCAATTCTGCCTCCGCAGGCTCCCAAGTACCCGCTTCATACTGAGGAACCAGTGCCGGATCGCTTGGTGCTTCCCATGCCATCAACGCCGGTGTTACGATCCGCCAAGCTTCTTCCACTTCGTCAGAACGAGTGAACAAAGTTTGGTCGCCCAACATACAATCAATTAACAGGCGATCGTAAGCATCCGAAGAAGTCACCCCAAAGGAAGAACCATAACTGAAATCCATATCCACCGTCCGCGTCCGCAAATCCGGTCCCGGCATTTTCGCCTCAAACCTCAGCGAAATCCCCTCATTGGGATGGACGCGCATGGTCAAAACGTTAGGAGTAGTTTGTTGAGCCGCTGACTGAAAAATCATCAGGGGCACTTCGCGAAACTGAATTGCAATTTCGCTGACTTTTTTCGGCAACCGCTTCCCGGTGCGTAGGTAAAAAGGTACTCCCTGCCAGCGCCAGTTGTCGATCGTAAACTTCATCGCTACGAAAGTTGGAGTCATGGATTGAGGATTGACTCCTGGTTCCGTGCGGTATCCGGGTACTGGTTTGCCCTTCATCCAGCCAGCCGAATACTGACCGCGAATCGCCGAATTCTCTAAGTTATGCAAGTCAGCTAAGCGTGTTGCTTGCAAAACTTTCATCTTTTCGGTACGGATGCTGTCAGCATCTAGGGAGTTTGGCGCTTCCATTGCTGTGAGACAAAAAATCTGCATCAAATGGTTTTGCAGCATATCCCGCAAAGCCCCAGAGGATTCGTAGTAACCGGCTCGGTCTTCTACGCCTACTGTTTCTGCAACGGTAATTTGTACGTGATCGACAAATTGGCGGTTCCACAGCGGCTCAAAAATCGCATTCGCAAACCGAAAAACCAGGAGATTTTGAACAGTTTCTTTGCCCAAATAGTGGTCAATCCGGTAAACTTGCTGTTCTTGACAAACTTCCTGGACTACTCGATTGAGAGCTTTTGCCGAGTTCAAGTCGCGTCCAAAGGGTTTTTCAATAACTAAGCGATGTTTGATCGGATCTGCCAGCATTTTGGCTGCGCCCAATTGCCGAATCGCTTCGGGAAAGAAGTTGGGGGAAACGGAAAGATAAAATATATGGTTGCCGCGGGTTCTCCTTTTTTGGTCGAGTTCTTCTAGGAGGGCTTTGAGTTTTTGATAACTTTCGGGGTTGTCAATGTCGCCCGGACAGTAGAACAAACTCTGAGCAAAATCTTGCCAAAATTCTTCATTGCCAATGCCACCACCAAATTCTTCAATGCCTTCGCGCATTTGCTCTCGGAAGTAATCGTGACTCCAAGGGCGACGGGCTACTCCCACGACAGTAGTTTCCGGTGGTAAGCGTCGATCGCGCTTCATCTGATAAATTGCTGGTACGAGTTTGCGCTGGGTGAGATCTCCCGAAGCTCCGAAGATTACCAGAATTTGCGGTTCCGGCACTCGTTCTTTTCGCAAACCTACCCGCAGCGGGTTTTCAAGAATTGTGACCATTTTTTATTTTGCCCCTTCTAGTGCTGTGAGTCTTGCCAATACAGATTGATAGTTTGCCGTCATTTCTGCCAGTTGCTGGGTGAGGGAGTTGATCTGCCCTTCATATTCTGCCTTGAGTTCTGCCCTTACCTCTTCTCGAATTTTTCGCCTCTCAACCGCCAGACGGACTTCCCAATCTCGATCGCGTTGTAGGAGTTCAGCTTTCAACTGCCTGTTTTCGGCTCGAAGTTGCTCCATTTCCAATGCCACAGCAGCAGCACGCCGATCCCTGTCCCTGTTTTGCTGTCGGACTTCTTCTCTAAGCCGCTTATTGTCCGATCGCAACTTCTCCAATTCAGAATCAGTATCTTTAGGCGATCGTCCGCTTCCTAGAGATGGAAATCGCTGATCGACCAAGCGCTGAACTGCTGCACCGGTAGGCATACCATTAGGAGATGACTCTAAAGCCTCTTGCCAAATTTCTAGCTGTAGCTCCGCAGGCAGTCCCTTTAGTGGGCGGATTTGATATTCTTTGACAAGGGAATTGTGTACGTTCGTACACAAATTTTCCATAATCTCAGCCGCATCAATGAACTGATAAGCTCTTCGTTTCGTTATTCCCCACTTTTCCTGACAATAAGCCTCAAAAGTCTTATGGGTTTCCCGGTACAGTTTCTGTTCTCGAATTTCCTCAAGGGCTTTGCCGACTTCGTAAAATGTCTGAAGTCCATGTTCCACAATGAATTCCAGTTCTTGAAGCCTCGCCCGTTCCGGGATATCCAGTTGGGCTTTGCTGTCCTCGCTTTGTTCAATGGTATGAGTTGATAACATAAAATTTCCTTAAGCCGATCGCGCTCAAAAATCAAGGATTGGGAATTTGATATTTTTTGACAAGGGAATTGTGTACGTTCGTACACAAATTTTCCATAATCTCGGCCTCGTCAATAATTGGAGACGGACAATTTCTCAGGAATCAAGAGCCAAAATGATTATGTATTATGACTCCTGAGAGTTTCTGCCCTTACCGATACCAAATCGGCTGACTACACAGGTGAGAGTTTCTGTACTTTCTCTGCCAAGGAATCCATCAGAGATTGGAACGGGCTAACGAATTTCTCAATCCCCTCCAGAAGCAAGTCTGCCATCACATTATCCAAGTTGATGTCGATATCTGGATCTTTGAGACTTTCGATCAGCGCGTAAGCTTCTGCGACGTTGTTCTCAATCCGGGGAGCGACATCGCAGTGATCGAAACAAGCCTCAACAGTGTTCGGTGGCAAAGTGTTCACCGTGTCGGGGCCGATCAATTCATCGACATACATCACATCGCTGTAGTTGGGGTTTTTGGTGCTGGTACTCGCCCACAATAGCCGTTGCACTTCTGCTCCCTTTGCTGCTAATGTTTGCCAGCGATCGCTCGCCACGATCTCTTTATATTTCTGGTAAGCTACTTTGGCATTGGCGATC
Source organism: Microcoleus sp. CAWBG640 (assembly GCF_020883015.1). Taxonomy (NCBI): domain Bacteria; kingdom Bacillati; phylum Cyanobacteriota; class Cyanophyceae; order Oscillatoriales; family Microcoleaceae; genus Microcoleus; species Microcoleus sp. CAWBG640. Next base: position 13,896 of record NZ_JAHRFC010000051.1, on the reverse strand, counting down.
GCAATTTTTCCCTTCACCGCTTCCAGTTTGGCTTTCGTAGCAACATCAGTGACTCCTTTGAGTTTTGCGTCAATTTGACCGTCGATGTTGATGTCAATCCGGCTCAAGAAGAAACTGGCAACTGAGGCAATATTGCTGACATCCAAACCCTTAGCTGCCCGCGCTTCCAAGCCACGGATATAAGCCCAGAAGGTTTCGATGTAGCTGTCAACGGAGAACAGCAAAGTCACGTTAACGTTAATCCCTTCGCTGATGACTCGTTCCACTGCCGGCAATCCTTGAGCAGTTCCCGGAATCTTGATCATCACATTTGGTTTACCGATCGCCTGATAATAACGTAAGGCTTCGCTAATCGTGCTTTCTGTATCATTGGCGATCGTCGGTGGCACTTCAATGCTGATGTAGCCGTCCAAACCTTTGGACTCTTCGTACACTGGAGCGAAGATATCGCAAGCATTGCGGATATCTTCAAAAACTAGAGATTCGTAAATTTCGAGTACAGATTTACCCGCCCGGATACCAGCTTCGATATCGGCATCGTAAATCACATTGCCCGTGATCGCCTTCTCAAAAATAGCCGGATTCGATGTAATCCCTCGCAGCCCGCGACTTTCGATCATCTTTTTGAGTTCGCCGGACTCGATCAGATTGCGAGTCAAATTGTCCATCCAGATGCTCTGGCCGATTTCTTTGATTTCTAACAGGTGATTCTTGGTCGTTTCCGTCATGATCTGTAACTCCTACAATTTGATATTTGGGAATTAGAAATTGGGAATTGGGAATTGGGAATTGGTAATTGGGAATTGGGAATTGGTAATTGGGAATTGGGAATTGGGAATTGGGCAGCTACAACTTTCTTCCTTCTTCCTTCTTCCTTCTTCCCTCTTCCTTCTTCCTTCTTCCTTCTTCCTTCACTCCAGAACTGTTCGAGGATTGCGCGATCGATCTTGAATAAAAGACTCTACGAGGGCGACATCTTCTTTACTGCCAATAATCAAAGGTGTGCGCTCGTGAAGTTGAGTTGGCACCACATCCAAGATGTCTTGAATGCCGGTACTAGCCCGCCCGCCGGCTTGTTCCATCAAAAACGCCAAAGGAGCAGATTCGTACAGCAAGCGCAATTTGCCCTCCGGTTTTTTCACCGTTCCGGGGTACAAAAAGACACCTCCCTGAAATAAAATCCGGTGAAAATCTCCCACCAAAGCCCCGCCGTACCGGGCACTGTAACCTTGATTGCGGTGGACGTAGCGAATGTAATCCCGATAAGATTCCTCCCACTGCCAAAAGTTGCCTTCGTTGACGCTGTAAATCGGGCCTGTGTCTGGAACCTGAATATTTTCGGTTGCTAGAATGAATTCGCCCAAACTGGGGTCGAGGGTGAAGGAATGGACGCCACGACCGATCGAATAAACCAGCATGGTACTGGGACCATAAAGCACGTAGCCGGCGGCAATTTGTTTGTGTCCGTGTTGCAGCAAGTCTGAGGCTGAGCCGTCTTCGTCGTCTCCTTCTTGCTTGCGGATACTAAAGATCGAGCCGACATTGAGATTGGTGTCGAGATTGGAAGAACCATCTATGGGGTCGTAGAGCAGGCTGTAGCGCCCGATCGGACAATTTTCGGGAATATAGTAGGGTTTTTCCATTTCCTCCGAAGCCAAGCGGCAGACAAGTCCGCTTTGCTGGAAGACGGAGATAAAAACTTCATTAGCATAGACATCCATCTTTTTGACGGATTCTCCCTGGACGTTGACAGCCCCTGTAAACCCCAAGGCATCTGCCATTAATCCAGCCCTACTCAGTCGCCTCGCGATCAGCTTGGCAGCTAGTCCGATGCGATTCATCAGGGCACTGAGATCCTGAGCATCTGCACTAAAGCTGTGGAGTTGCTGGAGTACGTGACGGGATAGAGTCGTGCAATCGCGGTCTAAGGCTTGCACCTGATCGATCGGACCCAGACGGGTTTCTCCTGTCGGCGCTTGTACCATGATTTTGATAACCTCCCTGTCTTGCGGCTCGCTAATTTGGGGTTTTCAGGTGCTTGACATTTGCTCCTGAATCGGGTATGAGACCGATCGCCCTCTCACTTATATCTTAGGGAGGGTTTTGGGAAAGGGGGTGGAACTTTAGGGGAATTTTAGATCCGGTGGAAAATTGAGGAGTGCGATCGGCTGTTGAGTCCGCAATTGTACCGAAAATAACTAATTTTTTGATTTACCGCAGAAAGTGTTGGTTTCGGGATTTAGGTTTGGTGTATGGCAGAAAGAAGTTAGGCAACGGATTTAACGGAGGTCAGTCAATCGAACCCACTGCTAAAATGATTTTAAAATCAATACATCGGAAAGCTGTCCTATGCCCTCACCCTTTCCCGGAATGGACCCCTACTTAGAACACCCCGATTTTTGGCAGGAAACTCATAATCGATTAATTGTCGCGATCGCTGATAGCATCATGCCTCAAATTCGCCCTAAATATGAAATTGCGATCGACAAACGCATCTATGAAATTACCGATCCAAATGACAGTAACGGCGACTCGCTTTTAGTTGGTATCCCCGATGTGGCGATTAAACGTCAATCTAATAGCCCCGATCTTCCCACCCGTTCAGTTGCCACTTTAACTATCGCACTTCCTACTACCGTCAAAGTCCCTATTCCTGAAAAAATTAAACAAACTTACCTAGAAGTGCGAGAAATGGCAACTAAACAAGTTGTCACGGCAATTGAAATTCTTTCTCCTGTCAACAAACGCAGTGGAGAAGGCAGAATTACTTATCTCAAAAAACGCCAGAGTATTTTAGGTAGCTTAACCAATTTAGTGGAAATCGACTTGTTGCGAAGCTGGGAACCGATGCCTGTACTCAACAGTTCCATTCTAAGCGATTATCGGGTTTTAGTCAGTCGTAGCGATCGCCGTCCTTTTGCCGAACTTTATGGTTTTAATCTCCGGGATTCTCTACCTATATTTCCGGTGCCATTGCGCGAGGAAGATGTAGAACCTATTGTTAATTTACCGGAATTGTTCGCAGGTATTTACGATCGCGCCGGCTATGATTATCGGATCGATTACGATCGAGAACCCGTACCATCCCTGTCAGAAGAAAATCGGGTTTGGGCACAGGAACTTTTACAAGAAACAGGATTGCGAGATAATTAATTTTATTTTACCTTATTAATCGGCGATACTTTGATTGTAATACTCGATCGAGTAGGGTTGACTGTCAAAGTTGAATATGAGAGCGATCGCCCTCTAACTTATATCTTAGGAAGGGTTTTGGGAAAGGGGGTGGAACTTTAGGGGAATTTTAGATCTGGTGGAAAATTAAAAAAATGGGAATATATTTAACAGGAAAAAGTGTCCCAAGAGTTTTTATTGTAGATTCTATTGATGTTTAATCTGTAGCTAAAACTCCACTTTTTAGAGGCGCTATTCAATCTGCAAAAAACAAAAATTAAGTAAAGGCAGAATCCGATAATATTTTATATACTAACCTAGGCGATCGAAAAATCAAAAAGTGCTTGCTCAGGCATGAGAATAAAACTATAAAGAATCTCGATATTTATGAAAATACGACGGCAAAATGGGAAGCCGATCGCACTTCTTGAATACGGAGCTAAAATGATTAGTTGAGAGTAGCGATCGCCTCGTCGATTGGTTATGCTTGAGTCAGGGTGATCGTTTGTGCCAGTTTACTGACCAACAAAAATAAAGATGTTTGTGCTTAAATACCGTCAAGGCAAGAAATATCTCGCCCTGACTGGGGTAGTGTCGTTAAGCTCTTGTATCTCCTAAGCGTGAAGGTTCCATTGATGAGTATTTCTACTCGAAAGAAAAAAACTATCCTATTTTTGGCAGCCAACCCCAAAAACACCACTCCTGTGGACTTACAGAAAGAGGCGAAGGAAATTGCAGAGGGGTTGCAACGCTCACAAAAGCGCGACAAGTTTCAACTGGAGCAACAGTGGGCGGTGACACCAAGAGAAATGCAGCGAGCCGTATTAGATTATAAACCAGAGATTGTGCATTTCTCCGGGCATGGTGCAGGAGAAGGGGGTTTAGCCTTAGAAGATGACATAGGGCAGATTAAGCTAGTAAATGCCAAAGCATTGGCCGCTTTGTTTGAGGCATTTAACGAGTACGTGGAGTGCGTAATACTCAACGCTTGCTATTCAGAAGTGCAAGCTGAGGCGATCGCACGTCACATTCCCTATGTGATCGGCATGAAGCAAACGGTGGGAGATAACGCCGCACGAGAATTTGCTGTAGGTTTTTACGATACCTTGGCGGCGGGGGAGTCGATCGAACGTGCCTATAAGTTGGGTTGCGTTAGCATCAGCATGGCAGGGATTCCAGAAGAACTTACTCCGGTATTAAAGAAAAAGTCGGATTTTTCTGAGTTGGATGCAGCAGAGCGATCGAGTGATGCTTCTGTTAGCGATATCGTTGAGGAGTCGCCGCCTGTAGTGGAAAATGGGCGATTCTTGATCGCCGCACCTCCCCTTTCTATTCTCAATTTAGATAACCCAGAAGGTTCTGTTAGTTTAGATTCACCCCTATATATTGATCGGCCTCCCATTGAATCGGAGTGCTACGAAACTATTGTAAAAGCCGGAGCTTTAATCCGAATCAAAGCCCCCCGGCAAATGGGAAAAACTTCCTTAGTGCAGCGAATTTTATACCACGCCAAAGAACAGGGATATCCAACAGCTTATTTAAACTTTCAATCGGCTGATAGTAGTTTTCTCACCAATCTTGATGAGTTGTTGCAGTGGTTTTGTGGTGAGATTACCAATGAATTAAATTTAGAAGACAGGTTAGGAGAATATTGGAGAGGCGTTCTCGGTAGTAAAAATAAAAGCACCAAGTATTTCCAACGCTATCTATTATCTGACAGCGATCAGCCTCTTGTTTTAGGGTTAGATGAAGTCGATCAGATTTTTCCGCATTCCGAAATAGCCACCGACTTCTTTGGGTTATTACGAGCTTGGCACGAGCGGGGGAAAAATGAGGAAATTTGGAAAAAGCTAAGGTTAGTCATTTCTCACTCTCAAGAAGTTTATATTCCTCTTAATATTAATCAATCGCCATTTAACGTGGGATTGCCCATAGAGTTACCTGAACTCAATCAGAGACAGGTAACAGATTTAGTGAATCGGCACGGATTAAATTGGTCAAATCAAGAGATTTGTGACCTGATGGAAATGGTGGGCGGTCATCCTTATTTAGTGCGAGTTGCTCTCTACCAAGTTGCCAGGGGGAGAATTACCTTAGATCGCTTGCTAAAAGTCGCTCCTACTGAAGAAGGCCCTTACTACGATCATTTACGACGGCATTTAGTTAACTTGGAAACAGATGCAGAACTAGCAGCAACAATTAGACAAGTAATTAACAGCGAACAACCTGTAGAAATTAATACCGGAGAGGCTTTTAAATTGCGAAGCATGGGGTTGATCAAATTTCAGGGAAATGCTGTAATGCCATTTTGTGGTTTGTATCGCCAATATTTTCGCGATCGCCTAGCCTCTCCCCAACCGAATATGACTGCTGTGCAACAACCTAGTCACCCATCAAGCTTGCACCTAGAGAGTAGTTTAGCAGCTATTATGTTCTCGGATGTTGTTAATTCCACTGCTTTATCAGTTGCCAACCAAAAGTTGACACTAGAATTAGTGAATCGAGATTTCAACATCATCCGAGGCATCTGCGCTAAACATCAAGGCAAAGTCCTTAAAGAAATGGGCGATGGTTTATTAATTTGCTTTCCAGAAAGTGCCGTAAAAGCAGTTGCCTGTGCGCTAGAAATACAACGAAATTTCGCCGAAGCTGCTACAACCTTACCTGCGAGTCATGTCCTCCAACACCGCATTGGTATTCACTTGGGAGAAATTTTTTCTATTAATAATGATATCAGGGGGGCTGGTGTAAATTTAGCTGCTCGTTTAGAAGGGAAAGCAGAGCCAGGAGGAATCTGTATTTCTGAGACAATTTATCAAGTCGTTAAAACCCATTTATCTTTAAATGTGATTGACTTAGGTATGCAAGAATTAAAGGGAATTCCTGAACCTGTACGACTGTACAAATTGATTCCTTGATTCTCTGATTCTCCACCTATAAATTAACAATAACTTATGAAAGATTATCAATATCAAGTTGGAGGGAGCCTTCCTGCAAACGCCCCAACTTACGTCACTCGAAAGGCGGATGAAGAACTTTATCAAGCTTTAAAAGCCGGAGAATTTTGCTATGTTCTTAATTCCCGACAAATGGGGAAATCATCCCTGCGAGTGCGGACAATGCAGCGGTTACAAGCAGAGGGAATAGCCTGTAGTAGTATTGATATCACAGAAATTGGCACATCAGATATTACGCCAGAAGAGTGGTATGCAGGCGTGATCGATAGCATCATCAGCCGATTAAATTTGTATGATGTTTTTGATTTAGATGAATGGTGGGAGCATAATAGGTTACTATCGAATGTGAAAAGATTTAGTAAATTTGTTGAAGAAGTATTACTCAAGAATATCTCAGAAAATATAGTAATTTTTGTCGATGAATCGGACAGCTTAATGAGTTTAAATTTTAAAATTGAAGATTTTTTTGCTGTGATTCGTGATTGCTATAATAACCGAGCGGATAAACCCCACTATCGTCGATTAACATTTACAATGTTAGGGGTGGCAACTCCCTCAGATTTAATTCAAGACAAGCGACGCACTCCTTTTAATATTGGTCGAGGGATAGGGTTAACGGGGTTTCAATTAGCAGAAGCCCAACCTCTGGCAGTGGGGTTAGAAACTCAAGGAGAAAATTCTCAAGCTTTGTTAGAAGCAGTCTTATATTGGACGGGTGGACAGCCATTTTTAACACAAAAACTTTGTAAAATACTGCTCGATCGTGCCAACTCTACACCCATTGAAAATCCCGCTGAGTGGGTAGAAAACTTAGTCCGAGAAAAGGTGATTGAGAATTGGGAAGGACAGGATGAACCGGAACACTTGAAGACGATTCGCGATCGCATTTTACGCAGCGAACAACGGGCAAGTAGGTTATTGGGACTATATCAGCAAATTTTGCAGCACAATGAAATAGCGACTGATGATAGTCCCGAACAAATGGAACTACGATTAACTGGGTTGGTGGTTAAGCAGTCGGGTAAACTTAAAGTTTATAACCCAATTTATAAATCGGTTTTTAATCTTGATTGGGTAGAAAAACAATTAGCGGAACTCCGCCCTTACAGCGAAAGTTTGGAAGCTTGGAGAGAGTCTAATTGCCAGGATGAATCGCGACTGTTGCGGGGGCAAGCGTTGCAATATGCTCAAACTTGGGCAGCCGGTAAAAGTTTGAGCGATTTGGATTATCAGTTTTTAAATGCCAGTCGGGAAGTACAACAATGGGAAGTTGAACGAGAGTTAGAAGCACAAAAACAAGCGAATAAAATTTTGACTCAAGCCAATCAGACGCTAATTAAAGCAGAGCAATTAGCCACCTATAAAGTCACTCAAGCCCAGAATTTAGCAAATGTCATCCAGGAAACTGCTTTTTCTAATGAATCATTTCGTTCAGGACAGACATTCCAAGCATTGTTGGAAATATTGAAGGCAGGGTACGCATTCAAACAACTAGATGCTTCAGCCGAGACTACAAAAGACATCAAAGCGCCAGTAATAGCTGCACTGCAACAAGCCGTTTCCGAAGTCAAAGAACACAATAGTTTGGAAGGGCATAGCAGTTCTGTCAGAAGCGTCGCCTTTAGTCTAGATGGCTTGACATTGGCTTCTGCAAGCTTTGACCACACCATCAAACTGTGGAACGTGCAAACCCAAAAACCCATTGCTACCCTCACCGGCCATAGCAATTTGGTCAATAGCGTCGCCTTTAGTTTCGATGGTTTGACTTTGGCTTCTGCAAGCGATGACAACACCATCAAACTGTGGCACCTGGAAAGCCAAAAACCCATCGCTACCCTCACCGGACATAGCGATTCGGTCAGAAGCGTCGCCTTTAGTCCCGATGGCTTGACTTTGGCTTCTGCAAGCGATGACAACACCATCAAACTGTGGCACCTGCAAACCCAAAAAGAGATGGCAAGCCTCGCCGGGCATAGCGATTCGGTCAGAAGCGTCGCCTTTAGTCCCGATGGCTTAACTTTGGCTTCTGCAAGCGATGACAACACCATCAAACTGTGGAACGTGCAAACCCAAAAACCCATTGCTACCCTCACAGGGCATAGCAGTTGGGTCTATAGCGTCGCCTTTAGTCCCGATGGCTTGACATTGGCTTCCGCTAGCTTAGACAACACCATCAAACTGTGGCACTTAGAAAGCCAAAAAGAGATCGCAAGCCTCACCGAGCATAGCAGTAAGGTCAATAGCGTCGCCTTTAGTCCCAATGGCTTGACATTGGCTTCTGCAAGCTCAGACAAGACCATCAAACTGTGGAACGTGCAAACCCAAAAACCCATTGCTACCCTCACAGGGCATAGCAGTTGGGTCTATAGCGTCGCCTTTAGTCCCAATGGCTTGACATTGGCTTCTGCAAGCTTAGACAACACCATCAAACTGTGGAACGTACAAACCCAAAAACCCATCGCTACCCTCATCGGCCATAGCAATTCGGTCAGAAGCGTCGCCTTTAGTCCCGATGGCTTGACTTTAGCTTCTGCAAGCTTTGACCACACCATCAAACTGTGGCACCTGGAAAGCCAAAAACCCATCGCTACCCTCACCGGCCATAGCAATTCGGTCAGAAGCGTCGCCTTTAGTCCCGATGGCTTGACTTTAGCTTCTGCAAGCACTGACCACACCATCAAACTGTGGCACCTGGAAAGCCAAAAACCCATCGCTACCCTCACCGGCCATAGCAATCCGGTCTTGAGCGTCGCCTTTAGTCCCGATGGCTTGACTTTAGCTTCTGCAAGCTCAGACAAGACCATCAAACTGTGGAACGTGCAAACCCAAAAACCCCTCGCTACCCTCACCGGCCATAGCAATTCGGTCAGAAGCGTCGCCTTTAGTCCCGATGGCTTGACGTTAGCTTCTGCTAGCTTTGACTACACCATCAAACTGTGGAACGTGCAAACCCAAAAACCCATCGCTACCCTCACCGGCCATAGCAATCCGGTCTTGAGCGTCGCCTTTAGTCCCGATGGCTTGACTTTAGCTTCTGCAAGCACTGACCACACCATCAAACTGTGGCACCTGGAAAGCCAAAAACCCATCGCTACCCTCACCGGCCATAGCAATCCGGTTTGGAGCGTCGCCTTTAGTCCCGATGGCTTGACTTTGGCTTCTGCAAGCCGTGACAAAACCATCAAACTATGGATTTGGGATGTTGATAAACTTACGGCATTAGGCTGCAATTGGATTAGCCATTATCTCAGAACCAATCCAAAAGTAACAGAAGAGGATAAACAGATGTGTGCTGATTACCTCAACCAAGAGTCAATCAAATAGAATTTAGGCAAAAAATGCGGCTGTGGTTCCGGCAGAAGAACGCGAACTTTGCGAATTTGTTTTAATCCTGGCGATAAAGATACAGCAGGGGAACCCCTACAAAAGGCGGTTATCGGGAGATTTGTGCACCTTGAGTATCGATCGCGATCGCCCTGACATCAGCCTTCACCCCAAATTTCCCCCAAGCAGCCGCCATTTCCCTCACAACCGCAACAGCATTAGTAACATCCGTTAAAGCCAAAAGCGTCGGCCCCGCACCGCTAATGACCATCCCACAAGCCCCTGCATTCAGTGCAGCTTTTTGCACCGCTTCATATCCCTGAATCAGCGATCGGCGGTAAGGCTGGTGAATCTTGTCTTGGAGGGCGCAGCGCAGCCAATCTCGATCGCCCGTAGCCAAAGCCCGCACCAACAAACCCAGGTGTGCGGCATTGAAAATCGCGCGATCGAAATCTGCTTTGGCTGCTGGATAGTCTTTGAGTGACGGGCGCTTTCATCCCGTCCCTCAACGGATTACCGTGCTTGGCGCGGGGCTTTCGCTTAGAAGCTAAAAAGATCCCATTCCGAAGGCAGAAGGCAGAGATAAAGAAACTTTCTGCTTAGCAGATATTTGAATGCCCGGTTGGGTAACTGCGCCGATTCCAGTGAGATTTATTGCTGTGGGGTCGATCGCATAATTCTGCTCGGTATCGAACCCCATCAAGCCAGAAACTGTTCTGAAGTCTGTGATGAAAGCACTGTTTTCGATGCTGATGTTACTTGCTGACACCGCAGAGTCGATGATCGCACCACCATCAGTCACAATATCTAGTGACTGCGCCCGCCGGGGAGTTTCATTATCCAAAGCCAGCCCAAAAGCTAATATTTGAGTAAACTGAGTAGCGCTAAAATTATTGTCGCTCACTAGCACTAAAGATTGTTGTCCGTTCGGTAACACTGGCCCCAAAGTCATGCCTTCAACATTATCCAAACCAGTCGGTAAACGCAGGCTGTCAAAATTGAGTACCAAGCGTTTTTCAACGGGTTTGACAGTATTAATGTTAATCGCATTCAGCGAATTAATGCTGCTGATATCGCTGGCTCCATTTAGGCGTACTTCGTAGAGTTTGATGGTATTTCCCGTACCTGGTGCGCCTGTAGAAAAAGAACGTTCTAGTGCTAAGAAAGTGCCGCGATTGTCTAAGGCTAACAGTTCCACTAAACCGTTGGTACTAAAAGCTGTTTCTGGAACTGCTGGAAGCGCCACCGGGTCAGTTAGATACAGAAACTCTTGTTCCGGCTGTCCTGTGGTTAAATTGTATTTGAGAATTCGCGATCGCGAACCAGTATTAATTGTCGCCAGCGGCCCGTCTTGCACCAAAGCATTCTCCGTTGCTGTAAACAAGAATTTTCCATCGGGAGTAATTGTTAGGTTTTCAAAAGCTAAATTGTTGCGAATTCCCGCTGTTGGCGCATCTGCTGGACCGATAACTGGTACAAACTTTGAGGGCACTGGTAATTGTCGCAACTGAAGGCCACTTCCTAAAGCAAACTCGTTGACAAATGGACTCTGAAGTCTACCAGCCAAGTTACTAACTTCGCCTTCTGAGGAAATAAACACGCTGCGATTACTTGTTAAACCAATGCCTTCGGGGTCGATAGTATTAATCGCAAAAGGTTGAGCATTTTGGTTAAGCAGAGTTGTCACCCCAGAGAAATTAATCCCGGAACTAGACAGCGAACCAGAACTTAAATCGATATTCAGGGTATAGAATCGGGCTGGGTTTCTGTCCGATCGATCGTCGGAAATACTGTAATAGCGGTTGTTAACTTGGTCGTAATCAATGCCAGAAAGTCCGCCGAGTTGAGTTCCTTGGACAGTGACGGAACCTGTGGGATAAGTAGCTTGTCCGAGGAAGTTGATATTTCTGACACTGGTGCGCGGAGAGCGATCGCCCACAGCAATATCTGCCCAAACTAAACTATGATCGGAAGTAGGAGTAGTGTCCGCATTTTGGCGATCGCCCACCAATCTGTACAGCGGATCTGTCGTCACAGGCCAAAATACCGCAGCATCACTAACTGGCAAATCAGCGGACGGCAAAACATAATCAACTCGCAGATTTCCCGAACCCGTTCCTGCATCTCCAAAATCCGCCGTATCAAAAGCCGGATTGCCTTTTTGGTTGACATTATTCCCACCGTCTGCTACTTGTTGAATCCCGCCTAAACTGGCAGGAATTGCGCTAGTGACTCCTGTATTTACCCGCGAGTTATTCAGCAACTGCAAAATCGCATTGTCAAAACTATCTCCATCAACAGGATCGGCATTTTGGTCGCCCATAATTACGAAACTCGCATTCGGTGCAAGTCCGCCAAATGTGCGGCGATCGTCGTAAATATAACTACCTTTTCCAGGAGTAACGTAATCTGCCCACAAGCGAATTTCATCATGATTTCGCTTGCCGTTTCTGTCTTCTGGGCCGTCAAATACAGGTGGGGTTGGATGACTGACTAAAGCGTGAACAATGTCGCCGTTGATATTAATTGGCACGTCCCAGTGACTCTTTGACGACAGGCGAAATACGTTTAATTCAGCAGGTGAGTAATAGTCATTTGTGGCGGAAGTAGCCGAGTCATCCGGCAAAAATGCCCCCGGCATATCTTTCCATAGAAAGTTTTGGAACGTGCGAATATTCGCCGTATCAATGGGATATTTTGAGTACAAAGCCATGCCGTATTGTCCCGGAAAATCCCCAAAGCCGAAAGCGTCGTTGCCGTAGCCGGTGGTGCCAACTTCTGTGACAGTGGAACCGTTATTATCTAAATCGAAACCGGAAGCAATGCCTGTGTTTGAAGGGGCGGTATAGCGAAAGGGATAATTAACAGGAGTTGCGCCATTCTGACTGACTGACAGATAGTTTTGCTGAAACAAATTTAGGGATGTGTTGCTGCTATCGTAGTCAAACTCGTTAATTAACAAAACATCGGGATTTACCCGTTGAATAGTTTCAGCGACATTCTTTGCTTGCTGGTTGCTAGGAGTCGAAAGGTCTGTAATTAACCGACCTGCACTACTGCGGTTCAAAGAAGCGTTGAAGCTAGAAAAGCGCACTGCCGGAACTGGACTTTCGGCAACAATGAAATCTCCAGAATCGAAATTTCGGATTCCTTCCAAAATCGCTAAAAATTGGTTGGTTGTTGAATCTTTGAGAACAATACTGTTGCTAAAATTGCCCGTACCTCTAGAAATTTCGATGTTAGCCGGAGAGATGCCGCTGACACTAATTAAGTCTTGACCTTTGACAAAATCGGTAATCACGTCAGCATTTTCTAGTTGGGAACTGCCGATCCGCCCGATAGCGAAAATATCTTTACCGCCACCACCGGTCAAAATGTCGCGATCGAGATCGCCGGAGAGAAAATCGTCTCCTTCGCCACCTTGAAGGGTATCTCGGTTTCGACCGCCGTAGAGTGCGTTATTTCCCGAACCGCCCAATAACAAGTCATTACCTGCATTGCCAAAAAGGCGATCGTTTCCTTCCTGACCGAAAATGGCGTCATCGCCACCCAACCCAGAAATTAAGTCACCTGCGATCGTCCCGTTTAATGTGTCATTTCCCGATGTGCCGTTAATTGCTGCCACGTTAAGTCACTCCTCTTTACCGCTAAAGTCAAATATTTTCGGGTTGCGAGTATGGTCTCACGCTAGGATTAAAGACTGATTATTTAATGGTTAAACACTTGTGTACTTTCCACACTTGAGCCGATCGCCCAGACAGCTTTGTATAGTATCTATGCGACTGCGGTATGTTTCCAGGGAAATATTCAGGTATTTAAGTCGAGACTTGCGATCCTTGAGTGTCGATCGCGATCGCCCTTACATCAGCCTTCACCCCAAACTCCCCCCAAGCAGCCGCCATTTCCCTCACAACCGCATCAGCATTAGTAACATCCGTTAAAGCCAAAAGCGTCGGCCCCGCACCGCTAATGACCATCCCACAAGCCCCAGCATTCAACGCAGCTTCTTGCACAGCTTCATATCCCCGAATCAGCGATTGGCGGTAAGGCTGGTGAATTTTGTCATCGAGGGCGCAGCGCAGCCAATCTCGATCGCCCGTAGCCAAAGCCCGCACCAACAAACCGAGATGTGCGGCATTGAAAATCGCGTCAGCCCTGCTGTAATCTGCGGGCAAAACTTGTCGCGCCTCGGCTGTAGAAAGTTCAAAATCGGGAATGGCTACTACGGGCACAATATCAGGATGCCACGGAATATCGCAAATTTGCCAGGAACCCCCCCCCTGCCCCCCCTTGCTAAGGGGGGGTGATGATGTGATTTCCCCCTTGCTAAGGGGGGGTGATGATGTGATTTCCCCCTTGCTAAGGGGGGGTGATGATGTGATTTCCCCCTTGCTAAGGGGGGGTGATGATGTGATTTCCCCCTTGCTAAGGGGGGGTGATGATG